>NZ_PSVZ01000012.1:0-93362 GCF_002932315.1 Rathayibacter sp. AY1C9 | reverse complement strand
GGCGACGAGGGCGGCGATCACCCCGAGGCGGCGGCGCGGTCGGGGCGTGGCGGAGGTGCGGGAGTCGGAGTCGTCGCCTCCGGTGGTCTCGCCGCGTCGACGCCCGCTCCACCAGCGGCATCGGCACCAGCACCCGCTCTCCCGGAGCGCCGCTCAGCAGCAGCTCGACCGCCCGGCGGCCCATCTCCTCGTGCGGCAGCGCCACGGTCGTCAGCCCGGGGCGGAGGTAGGCGGCCAGCTCGTCGTCGTCGAACGACACCACGGCGACGTCGCCGGGGATCGAGAGCCCCGCCTCCGCGACCGCCTGGTAGGCCGCCTCACGCCGAGCGGCTTCGGGCACGACGGCGCGGGCGGACAGGTCGCCTTCGCCGACCCGGACGCGGGAGTCGGCTTCGCGTTCCTCACCAACCGGATGGAGGGGGTCGGCGACGTGCGCGCGACCCGCGTCGTCGAGGCGCTCGCGACCGCGCTGCGACTGCCCGCTCCGCGCGGACTCTGACCCCTCCGCGCGGACTCTGGCCCCTCCGCGCGGACTCTGGCCCCTCCGCGCGGACTCTGACCCCTCCGCGCGGACTCTGGCCCCTCCGCGCGGAATCTGACCCCTCCGCTCCACCCCCGTCAAGGGGTGGGGCGCCCGGTCGGCGCCGTCCTAGCGTCGGGGGACGGGCCGACCGGAGGGGCGGTCCGGGATCCAGGGGAGGGCGAGATGCAGAAGCTGTACTACGCGAGCGGATTCGTGCTGCTGGGCGACGAGGTGTGCTCGGCGGTCGTCGAGTACGCGCAGGCGCTGGCGAACGTGGGGAAGTCGGACCTGGTCGTGGTGCCGTCGCTCTCGGACGAGGGGCTGCGAGGCGAGACCCGTCTCCTGGTCGGACCGGCCAGCCAGCTCTTCACCAGCCCGGCGCTCGACCGCGGCGTCGACCTCGACGACCCGGAGGCGGTGGAGTCGATGCGCGAGAAGACCCGACGGCTCCAGCCCGCGCGGCCGACCGTGCAGCCGCGCGGCGAGGGCGACGACAGCGAGGACGACGGCGGGACCGACTACCTCTGACGCCTCAGGTGTCGAGCGTGGTGCTGGGGCGCTCGCCGAAGCGGTGGGCGTACGAGGCCGAGAACCGGCCGAGGTGCGCGAAGCCCCAGCGCCGTGCGACCTCGCTGACGCTGACGACTCCGGACTCGCCCGCCCGCAGCTCCTTCTGCACGCCGTCCAGCCGGATCCGCCGCAGGTAGTCGACCGCGGTGAAGCCGAACTCGCGCCGGAACTCGGTCTGCAGCGTCCGCAGGCCGATGCCCGCCGCGTCGGCGATCTGCTCGGTCCGGAGCGGCTCGTGGGCGTGCTCGTACATGTACTCGATCGCCTGGCGGAGGCGCCCCGAGCGGGGTACTCCGAGGTCGCCGGGGGTGTCCAGCGTCGAGTGCGGGAAGGTCTCGAGCAGGGCGACGGCGACCGCGCGGTCGGCCTCGCGGCGCAGCAGCGGCGAGCTGTCGGCGTCGTAGATCACCCGGGCGACCGTCGCGACGGTCGCCGACCAGCGCCGCAGCGCCGCGCCCTCGGGTCGTGCGGTGGTGTCGAAGAGGAGGGGGCCGCGGGTGCCCTCCACCTCCTCCGCGATGCCCTCGAGGTACGCGCCGTCGAAGTGGATGAGGTTCTGGCGGTAGTCGTGGAACTCGAACCGGCTGGGGCGGTCGTTGACGAAGATCGCCGGCTGCCCGAATCCGAGGGTCACCGCGTCGCCGTCGAGATCGGTGACGCCCGCGCCGGCGGTCAGCCACGAGACGACGTACTCGCCCTCGGTCTGGATCGAGCCCTGCACGGAGCCGGCGAACTGGCTGCCGCGGAGCGTCACATCGCCGTCGCCGACGGAGGTGTAACGGTACGAGAAGTCCTCGCCGGGCTCGACGACGAAGCGGTGCCCGTTGTACGACTGCTCGAAGAGGGCCCGCGCCTGCTCGATGTCACGCCCGCCGATGTCGGAGCGCATGACCTCGTCCTTCTCGTTCATCCCGATCAGGGTCGCACGAGGAGCGCTTCTCACCGCGTGCCCCGAACGGGGAATTCGTTAAGCGGATAAACCAGTCGCGGGTCCGGCGGCGCGGGTCATGGCCTGGACGGTCGCCGCCTGGAACTGCGTGAGCAGCACCACGGTGTGCCGCGCTCCGGCTTCCACGGCGAGCGAGAAGGTGGCGCCGGCCGGAGTGGCCCGCCAGGAGCGGATGTCGCGGGTGCCGACGCGGGTCGAGTCGCCGGTGCCGGCGCTCCGCAGCACCAGGGAGTCGGGCAGCACGCAGAGCGCGCCCGTCACGCCGTCGACAGTGGAGGAGCACTCGAAGCCTGCGTCGTCGTGCACTGCACCGGCGAGCTCGACGAAGTCGGTGACCTCCATCGGCTCGTCGTCGTCGCGCCTGGACACGGCGCGCTCAGGCAGCGTGCGTGAGCCCGGAGGACTCGGGCTGCTGCGCCGGCTCGGTGACGATCCGCAGGCCCCGGCCGCTGTTGGCCTCCTCCATCAGTGCGCGCACCCAGGTGGCGTTGATCGCTGGCATGCGGCTTCCGTGGAACGAGAACTGGAGGGGGATGGTCGGGTGCAGCCACAGTGTCTGGCGTCCGGTGCCGTGCGCGCTCGAGGCGTCGAGCTGGAAGGCGAACGCCTCGTCGCGGCGGAACTTGTTGATCATGACGATCTGGAGGTGCGCGAGCGCGCGGTCGTCGATCTCGTGCGAGGTGGGGGGAGTGCCGTAGAGGAGAGCGCCCATGGTGCGTGCCGCCGTTCTGTGCTGTGTCGCGGGTGCCGGCCGCGACGGTGGGGTGCCCCGGCGAGTGCCGCCGGGAGGGGGAGTGCGAGATGGTGGGGGTGTTCGTGGTGAGCAGGACCCGGGGTGTGCTGTGCCGCCGAGTCGAGTGTCCGGAGTGTCGATCCGGGGGTGCCGGGCTCCGGGATGTCGAGCCCGGATGCCGTCGCGCCGAGCCGTCGATCCCCGCTGACGCCTGCTCTGCAGGCCCGTGGAGTCGGGCGGTCGGGCCGTCCCTCCGGCTGTTCTCCGAAAGTACGCCCCTCGTTCGGAGCGCACGTGCCGCTATCCGGAATGCGAAGCAGTGGCCCCGGCCGCCGGGCGGACCCCCAGCCGGGCGACTCCGGGGCTCAGTTGCCTGGTGCCTCCGGTGGGCGGTGCGGCTGCGTCGAGACACCGCGCTCGTGCGCGAGACGCCGCAGTGGTGCGTCGGGCGGGCCGGCGGTGTCTCGGCGGGGCGTGTGGAGCGGGAGGAGGCGTGACGGTGCGCTCACTGGACAGGGCGTGCGGCTCCGTCGAGACGCCGTCTCCGCGGCGGTAACTCGGCGTGCGCGGGAGGGTGCGCTCCTCCGCGAGTCGTCGCGCCACCGCTCCGGCGGGGGTGCCGACGCTCAGATGGCGTAGCGGACGCGGCAGTAGGGGAGGCGCTCGGCGAGGAGGGCGCGGAAGCGGTCGAGGGCGGCGCGCTTGAGGTCGCGTCGGTAGCGGATGTTGACGGCGCCGTTCTCGGAGAGCTTCTGCTCCTGGCGTCCCGGCTGCCAGAGCAGCGACTCCGCCGTGGGGTGCCAGCCGAGGTTCACCTCGTGCAGGCCCTCGTTGTGGGTGAGGAGGATCACCTCGGCCGCGAGCTGCGCCTTCGCCCGCGGGTGGAGGGCGGCGTCGAGCTGGTCGAAGAGCTCGGTCCAGTCCTGCTGCCAGGTCTCGGTGAGGATCACGGGCGAGAAGTTGACGTGCACCTCGTAGCCGGCGTCGACGAAGTCGTTGATCGCCGCGATCCGCTCGGCCATCGGCGAGGTGCGGATGTCGGTGACCTTCGCCGTCTCGGCGGGCATCAGCGAGAACCGGATGCGCGTGCGCCCGAGCGGGTCCCACTCGAGGAGCTCGCGGTTGACGTACTTGGTCGCGAAGGACGCCTTGGCGGTGGGCGACATCCGGAACAGCTCGCAGAGGTCGCGGACGTTCCCGCTCAGCAGCGCGTCGACGGAGCAGTCGCTGTTCTCGCCGATGTCGTAGACCCAGGCCTCCGGGTCGCACTGGTTCGCCTCGGCCTTGGGGCCCTGCTTGGCGATGTGCCGGGCCAGGTGGCGCTGGATCTGCTCGATGTTCGTGAAGAGCGTGATCGGGTTGCTGTAGCCCTTCCTCCGCGGCACGTAGCAGTACACGCACGCCATGGCGCAGCCGTTGGCGGTGGAGGGGGCGATGAAGTCGGCCGAGCGGCCGTTCGGGCGCGTGACGAGCGACTTCTTCACCCCGAGCACGAGCGCCTCCGTCTTGATGCGCACCCAGCGCGCGACGTTCGCCTCGTCGCCGTGCACCTCCGGGATCAGCCAGTGCGACTCGACGGGCACGATCTCGGCGCCCGGCCACCGCGCCACGACCTCCTGCCCACGGGGCAGCTCGAGCGCGGCCGGCTCGGCGTAGATCCGCCGGATGTCGAGCAGGCGCCGCTCGCGGACCTGCGCGGACGCGGGGCTCGGAGCGGTGTCGGACATGAGTCCGTTCTATCGGCGACCACCGACATCCGCGGTGGCGAGGCCGTCGCCCGCCGCGCAGGTCCTCCGCCCGGCTGCAGGCACCGTGGCGCCGCTCCCTCAGGATGGAGGCATGCCCTCCTCCGCCGACCGCTTCCGCCGCGCCGCCGTCGAGCTCGCGCAGACCTCCGAGCGGCAGGTCGAGTGGGCGCTCGCCATCACGGAGGATGCGCGCCTCCTCGCCCTGATCGACGAGCTGCCCGCGCAGCACCGGCAGCCGTCCCTGCTCTTCTCGGTCGCGCGGCTGCTCGGCGTGCCCGACGTCGACGGCGCCGGATTCGCCGCATGGCTCCGGAGCGAGTGGGCGCGGGTGGCGCCGGTGGCGGCGGAGCGGAGGACGCAGACCAACGAGGCGCTGCGGTGCGCGCCCCTGGTCGCGGCGCTCGAGCGGATCACGGAGCCGGGCGAGCCGGTGGCGCTCGTCGAGATCGGCGCCTCCGCGGGGCTCTGCCTGGCGCCGGAGCGGTACTCCTACGCCTTCACGGCGAGCGACGGCGAGACGCGGCTCGGGTCGGGCGCGCCTCTGCTGCGGTGCGCGGTGAGCGGAGGCGCGGCGCCGGCACGGCTGCCGGTCGTCGCGTGGCGCCGGGGGCTCGACCTGGCGCCGCTCGACGTCCGCTCGCCCGAGGACGTCGCCTGGTTGGGCGCGCTGCTCCCGCCCGACCGTCCGGAGCGGACCGCGCGGCTCCGCTCGGCCGTGGAGACTCTGCAGGACGACCCGCCCACGATCGTCGCGGGCGATGCGGCCGCTGAGCTGCCCGCCCTGCTCGACGCGGTGCCGCCGGGTCTGCGGACGGTCGTCGTCTCGCTCGGGACCCTGGTCTACCTGCCGTGGCCCGCGCGCGAGAGCGTCCTGGCGACGGTCGCCGATCGCGGCGCGAGCCTGGTGACGCTCGAGGCGGAGGCGCTGCTCCCGCACCTCGTCGCCGCGCGCGGGGACCGCACGGCACCCGAGCCGACCCCGTTCCTGCTCGCCGCCGACGGCGTCCCGCTCGCGAGCGCGGCCGCCCATGGCGGCACCCTCTCCTGGCTGGCCTGAGGCGCGCTCCAGCGCCGTGTGCGGGCTGCCCGAAGCTCGGGAGGTGCCCGGCGCCCGGTGCCCGCTCCGTCCCGGCGCTCGACCCGCGCCCACTGTTCAAGAGTTGTCGCACTCAGCGTCGAGTGCGACAACTCCTGGACTCTCGCGGAGGAGCGAGCGTCGAAGCCCGAAGCCCGAAGCCCGAAGCCCGAAGCCCGAAGCCCGAAGCCCGAAGCCCAACGCGCAACGCGCAACGCGCAACGCGCAGCGCTCTGAGCTCAGGCGCTCGGCCTGATCCTCCGCCCACCGTTCAACAGTTGTCGCACTCAGCGTCGAGTGCGACAACTCCCGGACAGTCGCGAAGGAGAGGGCGTCGAAATGCAGCGCCGAAAGCTCGGAGTCCCGGCGCTCGACCCGCGCCCACTGTTCAAGAGTTGTCGCACTCGGCGTCGAGTGCGACGACTCCTGGACTCTCGCGGAGGGGAGGACGGTCGAGCGCAGGACTCAGAGCTCAGAGCCAGAGCTCAGAGCGTCCAGCGCCCAGCGCCCAGCGCCCAGCGCCCAGCGCCCTACAGCCCGTCGACGACGAGCTGCGTCGCGCGCGGGACGTACGAGGTGTTCGTCGTCGGGTCCCAGCCCACGAGCGCGACCGCGTCGCCGCCGACGCGCGCGGTGATGCCCACGAGCGAGAACGGCTTGCCGCCCACGGCTCCGGACACCTTCCAGCCGAGCGTCTCGTCGGCGCCGGTCAGCGTCTGCTCGGTGCGCTCGACGGTCGTCTCGACCGGCACGCCCTGCATGGCGAAGAGCGTCGAGCCGGAGGCGCAGCGCGTGGTCGCGTCGGTGGCGCTCGCGAGGAGCGAGGCGGCCGCGTCGGCGGTGCCGGTGCTCGACACGACGGCGGTCATGGAGCGGTCGGCGCTGGTGCCGTACGAGAGTCCGGCGGCGGGCTGCGCGGTGTCCCAGCGCAGGCCGAACGGCGAGAGGCAGCTCGCGTCGGTCGCGGTGAGGCCGGGGTAGATCGAGTCGAGCATCTCCTGGATGCTCGCGTACTCGCCGGGCACGAACTGCACGCCGGTCAGCACGGCGGCCACCTGCTCGCCGGTCTTCTGAGCGGTGTCGGCGGTCGGGGCGGCGGCCGTCGCGGTGGCGGACGGGGCGGCCGACGACGAGGGGAGCGTCGGAGTGAACGGGCGGAGCGTCGATCCGCTCGTCGCGGTCCCCGCGCAGCCCGAGAGGACGAGCAGCAGCGCGCCTCCGATCAGAGTCGTGCGCAGCAGTGTCTTGGACATCATGTCTCCCCCTTCGCCCGCCGGCGCCGCACCGGGGCGCCTGAGGCTAGCAGAGCCCCGCGTCCCGGAGGCGGCCCGGCGCCGCCCGCAGGACGGAGGCGGCCCGGTGGCACCCGCAGACCGGAGGCGGTCCGGCAGCGCGTGCGGACCGGAGTCGGCCCGGCCCCACTCGCACAACGGAGCCGGGAACCCCGAACCCATGCCTCCAACGGCCGCTCCCGCCTCCGCTCCGCCGCTCAGATCTCGGTGTGCCCGAGCTCGGCTCCCGCGAGCAGGCGGATCTCCGGCTCGGCGATGCCCTCCAGCTCCAGGACCACGACGCGGTTGCGGCCGGCGCGGGTGACCGGCGAGGGGACGATCAGCGTCCGCTGCGGTCCGCGGCGCCAGTAGCGCCCGAGGAGGAAGCCGTTCACCCAGACCAGGCCCTTGCCCCAGTGCAGCGTGTCCACGTACAGGTCGGCCTGCTCGTCGAGGTCGAACGAGCCGGAGGCGAGCTGCGGTCCGGCCGAGAACGCCGGCGCCGCGACGGCCAGGTCGGGGAGGCACTCCAGCGCGAGGGCACGCGCCGCCCAGCCGGTCAGCGGGGCGCCGTCGAGCGTCACGCCTCCGATCAGGCCCTTGTGCTCGCCGATGCGCGTGCCGTAGTTCACCCGGCCCTGGTTCTCGACCAGGATCGCGAGCTCGCCCCGTCCGCTCGGCAGCGTCAGCGCCCGCTCGTGGTGGTCGCGCGCCAGCACGCCCACCGGCACGCCGTCCAGCAGCACCCAGGCGCGGTCGCGCACCTCCTCGCCCACCACGAGGCGGGCCGGAGCGGAGGAGCCGTCGAGCGTCGTCGTGAAGAGCACGAAGCCGTCGTCGTGGCCGAGGTCGTCGAAGCTGGCCATCGCGTCGAGGTGCGCGGCCGGTCCGAACGCCTGGCCGAGGCCGAGCAGCGCCGGGCCGGGGACGAGCGGAGCGGTCAGGGCGGGGGCCGGCGGGCGCACCGCGGGCACCTCCTCCGGCACCGGCGCGTAGCGCGCGATGACGTCGCGGAACGCCCAGAACTTCGCGGTCGGGTCGCCGCCCTCGTCGAGCGGGGCGTCGTAGTCGTAGCTCGTCGTGATCGCGGCGTAGCGGCCCTTGTCGTTCGCGCCGCTGGTCAGGCCGAAGTTGGTGCCGCCGTGGAACATGTAGATGTTGACCGAGCCGCCGGCCGCGAGCAGGGTGTCGAGCTCCTGGGCGGAGGCATCGGCGTCCGTCGTGTGGTGCTGGGTGCCCCAGTCGTCGAACCAGCCGCACCAGAACTCCATGCACATCAGCGGCCCGGTGGGCTGGAACTCGCGCAGCGTCGCGAGGCGCTCCGTGGTCCGCGAGCCGAACGAGCCGGTGAGGTGCAGGCCCGGCAGGCTGCCGTCGGCGAGCATCTGCGGAGTGGGCTGGTCGATGGTGGTCAGCGGCACTGTGATGCCGGAGTCGCGGGTCACCCGCACGAGCTCGGCCAGGTACTCCTTGTCGGAGCCGTACGCGCCGTACTCGTTCTCGATCTGCACGAGGACCACAGGCCCGCCGGCATCGATCTGGCGCGGGGCCACGATCGAGTACACGCGGCGCAGGTAGTCGCTGACCGCGGCGAGGTAGTTCGGCTCCGAGCGGCGCACGCCCACCTCGGGGTCGCGGAAGAGCCAGGCCGGGAGGGCGCCGTTGTCCCACTCCGCGCAGATGTAGGGGCCGGGGCGCACGATCGCGTGCATGCCCTCGGCGGCGATCAGGTCGAGGAAGCGGCCCAGGTCGAGCCCGGCGTCCTCGCGCCACTCGCCGCGGCGCGGCTCGTGCGCGTTCCAGGCGACGTAGGTCTCGATGGTGTTCAGGCCCATCAGGCGGGCCTTGCGGATCCGGTCGGCCCAGAGGTCCGGGTGGATGCGGAAGTAGTGCAGCGCCCCCGACAGGATGCGGTGCGGGCGGCCGTCGAGCTCGAAGTCGGCGGCGCCGATGGCGAAGCGGCTCTCGGGAGCGGTGGTCATCTGGATCCCCCTCAGGATCGGTGCCCGGTGTGTCCGAGCGTGAGAACGACGCGGGGCCGACCGGAGCGATCCGGCCGGCCCCGCGTCGAGCAGTGGTGTTACTCCGAGACGGTGAAGCCCTGCGCGTTGCCGTACTGGACGAGCTTGCTCTGCCAGTCGGCGAGGCCCTGGTCGAGGCTGGTGCCGTTGGCGTACGCCTGGCCGACGGTGTCACCGAAGACGCTGTTCGCGTACACCTGGTAGGGCAGGTACGACCAGCCGGAGCGGACGTCCTTCGAGGCCTGGGTCAGCACCTCGTTGATCTTCTGGCCGCCGAAGTACTCCGACTCCTGACCGGTGAAGTCCGAGCTGTCGAGGTCGGCGGTGGTCGACGGGAATCCGCCGCTCTGCAGGAAGACGTCGACCGAGGCCTGGTCGCTGTTCAGCCAGCGCAGGAACGCGGCGGCCAGCGCCGGGTTCTCGCTCTGCTTGGTGACGGACTGGCCGCCACCGCCGTTCTCGGCGCTGACGGCGGTGCCGTCGTAGGTCGGGATCGGCGCGACGGCCCAGTCGCCGGAGGCGTCGGGGACGCTGGACTCCAGCACGCCGGGCATCCAGGCGCCGGTCACCAGCGAGGCGATGGAGCCGTCGGCGAGGCCCTTGTACCACTCGTCGCCCCAGGCGGGGGTGTCCGAGAGCAGCTTCTTCTCGACGAGCTGGTTCCAGACGCCGGTCCACTTGGCGGTGCCCTCGTCGGCGAGGTCGATCTTCACGTCCGTGCCGTCGGTGGTGAACGGCTCGCCGCCCGCCTGCCAGATCATGCTGGTCGCGAAGCCGGCGTCGCCGGTGTCGGCGGTGATGTACTTCGACGGGTCGGCGGTGTGCAGCTTCTCGGCCGCGGCCACGTACTCGTCCCAGGTGGCGGGGACGGCGATGCCGTACTGGTCGAAGACGGTCTTGTTGTAGAACAGCGCCATGGGGCCCGAGTCCTGCGGGAGTCCGACGAGCTTGCCGTCGATGTTGACGCTGCCCCAGGTGGA
Source organism: Rathayibacter sp. AY1C9 (assembly GCF_002932315.1). NCBI lineage: Bacteria > Bacillati > Actinomycetota > Actinomycetes > Micrococcales > Microbacteriaceae > Rathayibacter > Rathayibacter sp. AY1C9. The sequence goes on along the minus strand of NZ_PSVZ01000012.1, from coordinate 83,492 downwards.
GGCGGAGTACTTGTCCTCGAGGTCGCCCATGCCGTACTGCGACAGGTCGAGGAGCGAGTCCGACAGCGCGAACTGCGGCATGGCGTAGTACTCGATCTGGACGACGTCGGGGGCGCCCGAGCCGGCCTTGATCGCGTTCTCGAGCTTGGTGTACTCGTCCTTGTTGGTGCCGGCGTTGACGAGCTCGACGTCGACCTTGGGGTAGGCCTTCTCGAACGCGGCGACCTGCGCCTCGGCGCTGGGGGTCCAGCTCCAGTACGTGATCTTGCCACCGGCCTCGAGGGCGGAGTCGAGGTCGGCGGCGGAGCCGGCGCTCGTGGTCGTGCCGCCACCGGAGGTGGACGAGCAGGCCGCGAGGGAGCCGGCGGCCAGGGCCGCGACGGCCGCGACCGTCAGGGTCCGCCTGAGGGCGGAACGGGCGATCTTCATGGTGGTGTTTCCCTTCACTTCTTCGTGCTGCGGGTGCTGTGGACGGGGCAGGACGCTCCGGCCGGGGGATGGGTAGGGGGAGGGCTCAGCCCTTGACGCTGCCGGCGCTCAGACCGGACTGCCAGAAGCGCTGGAGTCCGAGGAAGGCGACGACGATGGGGATGATCGTGAGGAGCGAGCCCGTGATCACGAGGTTGTAGATCGGCTGCGCGCTGACGCCGGTGGCCTGCGCGTTCCACTGGTTGAGGCCGACGGTGAGCGGGTACCAGGTGGGGTCGCTCAGCATGATCAGCGGGAGGAAGTAGTTGTTCCAGGTCGCGACGACCGAGAACAGCAGCACGGTCACGATGCCGGGGGCGAGGAGGCGGATGGAGATGGTGAAGAAGGTGCGGAACTCGCCCGCCCCGTCCATCCGCGCCGCTTCGAGCAGCTCGGTGGGCACCGACTCCACCGCGTAGACCCACACCAGGTACAGGCCGAACGGGCTGATCAGCGAGGGGATGATGATCGCCCACGGGGTGTTGGTCAGGCCGAGCTGGCTGAACATGAGGAACGTCGGGACGGCGAGGGCCGTGCCGGGCACCGCGATCGCTCCGAGCACCACGGCGAAGACCGCCTTGCGGCCCGTGAAGCGGAACTTCGCGAGGCCGTAGCCGGCGAGCGTGGCCAGGAGCGTCGCTCCTCCGGCGCCGACGACGACGTAGAGCAGGGTGTTGCCGAGCCAGCGGAGGAAGATCCCGTCGCGGTAGCTGAGGGTGTCGGCGATGTTCTGGAAGAAGACGAAGTCGCCGTCGAACCAGAGGCCGAAGCTCGAGAGCAGGCCGGCCTGCGTCTTCGTCGCGTTGATGACCAGCCAGGCCAGCGGCACGAGGCTGTAGAGGATGAAGACCGACATCAGCAGGGTGAAGGCGATCGACTTCTTGGGCTGCACCGAGGAGCCGCGGCGGGCGGCCGGGCGCTTCGGGGCGCGGGCGGGCGTCCGGGGAGCGGTCGCGAGGGCCATCAGTTCTCCTTCCGCGCGCCGCGGAGCTGCACGACGTAGGCGATCACCGCGGTGATCACGCCCATGACGATGGCGACCGTGGCCGACGCGTTGTACTGCTGACCGGCGAAGGACAGGTTGTAGGCGTACATGTTCGGGGTGAAGTAGGTGGTGATGATGTTCGGCGCCAGCGTCCGGAGGATGTTCGGCTCGTTGAACAGCTGGAAGCTGCCGATGATCGAGAAGATCGTGGCGATGACGATCGCGCCGCGCAGGGCGGGCAGCTTGATCGAGCGGATGACGCGCATCGGGCCGGCGCCGTCGATCTCGGCCGCCTCGTAGAGCTCGCCGGGGATCGTCTTCAGCGCGGAGTAGAAGATGAGCATGTTGTAGCCCACGAACTCCCACGTGACGATGTTGCCGATCGAGGCGAGGATCCAGTCGCGCGAGAAGGGCTGGACGACGTCGGAGCCGAGCAGGTCGTTGACGTTCGCGGCCAGGCCGAAGTTGTCGCCGTAGATGAAGCCCCACATCAGCACCGCGACGACCGCGGGGACGGCGTAGGGGAGGAAGACCACGATGCGGAAGAAGCCGGTGCCGTGGAGGCGGCCGCTGTCGATCGCGAGCGCCGCGACAAGGGCCAGCACGAGCATCACGGGGACCTGCACGACGAGGAACAGCAGGACGCGGCCGAAGCCCTCCCAGAAGTTCGGGTCGGTGAAGATCGCGGCGTAGTTCGCGAAGCCGACGAAGGAGTTGCCGCCCACCAGCTGCTCGCGGAAGAGGCTGAGGTAGATCGAGTAGACGACCGGGGCGATGAAGACCAGGAGGAAGACGACGAGGAAGGGGGCGACGAACGCCAGGCCCTTCCACTCGCTCTTCGCCCGCGACTTCGGGGCCGCGAGGGGGGACGCCGGAGGGGCGACCTCGCTCAGCGGGACGGGGGGAGACGTCGTCGTCATGGGATTCCGTTCGGGGAGTAGTGCGGGCCCGCCATGTTCACGTCAACATGGCAGAGCGTCACCGTAGCATGTCCACGTCGCCACCCGCGACTGTTCCTGCGTCACGGTTCGGCGCACGATGCACCACGGCTGACGGGCGGCGCGCTATAAAGGGAAGCCCATGTCACTCGAGACCGACCGCCCGTCCCCGTCCACCCGGCCGCGACGCGGCGTCTCGATGGCCGACGTGGCCCGGCGCGCGAACGTCTCGGGCCAGACGGTCTCGCGGGTGTCGAACGGCAAGCAGAACGTCGACGGCGAGACGCGCGAGCGGGTCCTCGAGGCGATGCGGGCCCTCGGCTACCGGCCCAACAGCGCGGCGCGGGCCCTGCGGACGGGCCGCTTCCACAGCATCGGCGTGATCATGTTCACGCTGTCCTCGTTCGGCAACATGCGCACCCTCGACGCCATCGCGATCGCGGCCGCCGACGCGGGCTACTCGATCACCCTCATCCCCGTCTCCCACCCCACCCAGGGCGAGGTGTCGGTCGCGTTCCACCGGCTGAGCGAGGAGGCGGTCGACGGCGTCATCATCATCGTCGAGGCGCACCTGCTCGACGAGGCCGACATCGTCCTCCCGCCCGACCTGCCCGTGGTGGTCGTCGACTCCGCCGGCGGCGAGAAGTACCCGGTGGTCGACACCGACCAGATGTCGGGCGCCCGCCAGGCCGTCGAGCACCTGCTCGGACTCGGACACCGCACCGTGCACCACATCGCCGGCCCGGACCGCTCCTACTCCGCCGAGCGGCGCCACGAGGCGTGGGAGTCGACCCTGATCGAGCGCGGAGCCCCGGTGCCGGAGGTGCTGGTCGGCGACTGGTCCACCGACTCCGGCTACCGCCTCGGCAAACGGCTCGCCGCCGATCCGGAGGTCACCGCGATCTTCGCCGCCAACGACCAGATGGCGCTCGGCGTGCTGCGCGCCCTGCACGAGGCCGGACGCGCCGTGCCCGGCGAGGTGAGCGTCGCGGGCTTCGACGACATGCAGGAGTCGGCGAGCTTCTGGCCGCCTCTCACGACGGTGCGCCAGTTCTTCGGGGACACGGGCCGCCGCTCGGTCGACATCCTCCTGCGCGAGCTCGAGTCGGGCGAGCGCACCGGCGTCTCGCTCGTGCCGACCCGCCTCATCGTCCGCGAGAGCACCGGCCCGGCCCCCGCCGCCTCCTGACGCTTCCGCGGAGCCGGCCCGCGGAGCCCTCCCGCCCTTCACGCTGATCGAGGAGCCGACCCCGCCGGCGTACCGAGATCCCCTGCACCGGACCCCCTCTGCCGCACCCACGCCCCTCCCCGTGCCCGCTCGACCGCGGAGCTCGCGATACTGTGAGCCCTCTCACCCCGGACCTCCAAGGAGACGCACATGTCGGTCGGCCTGCTCGCGGTTGTCGATGACATCCTCACCGCCGCCCTGAAGGCGAGCGCCAAGACGGCGGGCGTCGTGATCGACGACGCGGCCGTCACCCCGCAGTACGTGCAGGGCCTCACGCCCGCGCGGGAGCTGCCGGTGGTCGGGCGGATCGCGCTGGGGAGCCTGTTCAACAAGTTCGTCATCATCATCCCGCTGGCGCTGCTGCTCTCGGCGTTCGCGCCGCAGGTGCTGCCGTACCTGCTGATCCTCGGCGGCGCGTTCCTCTGCTTCGAGGGGGCGGAGAAGGAGCTCGAGTGGTTCGGCGTCTCGCACGGCGGCCACGAGACGGAGGCGCGCGACGAGAAGAAGCTCGTCTTCGGCGCCATCCGCACCGACCTCATCCTGAGCACCGAGATCATGCTGATCGCGCTCGACGGCCTCGACCCCGACTTCGGGATCTGGCCCACGCTCGGCGCGCTCCTGGTCGTCGGGCTCGGGATGACCGTGCTCGTCTACGGCGCCGTCGCGCTGCTCGTGAAGATCGACGACGTGGGCCTGCGCCTGATGAAGAACGCGGCCCGCGGCGTGCGGCGCACCGGAGCGAGGATCGTCGCGTCGATGCCGGTGGTGTTCCGCGCGATCAGCATCATCGGGACGCTCGCCATGCTCTGGGTCGGCGGGCACCTCGTCGTCGCGAACCTCGCCGAGACGGTGTGGCACGGTCCGTACGACCTCGTGCACGTCGTCACCCACGCGGTCGAGGGCGCGGGCCCGGTCGTCGTGTGGCTGGCCGACACCTTCGTCTCGATGATCTTCGGCCTCGTGCTGGGTCTGGTCATCGCGGCCGTCGTGATGGGCGTCTCGCGCCTGCGCACCCGCGACGAGGCGGCCGCGGGGCACTGAGCGGGGTCTCGATACGCCGCGTGCCGCGGCCGGTCGACCGGCATAGGGTGCGCGGTCGCTCCACCGGCGCAGAGGTGTGCGGCCGCCCGACCGGCACGGATCCGTGCTGATCGAGTAGCCCGCGCCGCGGGCGTATCGGGATCCCGCGACGCGCCGCCCGCGCCGCGCCGCCCGCGCCGCGCCGCTCCGACGGCGAACGACGGACCGCCCCCGTCCCCGGAGGGGCGGAGGCGGTCCGTGTCGGAGGGGGCGTCAGCAGCTGCGGGCCGCGTACGCTCCCGTCGCCACCGAGGTGACCTGCTCACCGTCGACCGTGCCCGTCGCGGTGACGGTGGCCTGGCCGGCCGGCACCGAGGCCGCGCGCGTGGTGAACGCGGCGCTGCCGCTCGCGCCGGGCGCGACTCCGGTGACCTGCTTCGACCCGGAGGGCGTCGCGATGGTCATCGAGACCGGCACGCCGGACTCGTTCTTCGCCGCGACGGTGAGCGTCACCTTGCCGGCGATGCAGCGGGTGGTCGCCGTGACCGCGACCGCGAGGGCGGCGGGCGCCTTCAGGGTCACCGTCACCGTCGTGGTCGAGGTGACGGAGCCGTCGGCCGCGCGGACCGCGATGGTCGCGACTCCGCCGTTCGCCGTCGTCGGCTGGGTGATCCGCACGGTGGCCGCCGAGTCGGTCGCCACTGCTCCGATCACCGGCATCGCCGTGCCCTCGACGGTGACCGCGTAGGAGGTGCGGGCCGGGTCGAACCCGGCGATGCCCGCTCCTCCGACGCGCAGGGCGCCCAGCGTGGCGACCGCGGCGGGCGAGGCGACCGCCTCGTAGAGCTTGGTCTCGGCCACGATCAGGTGCGTGTTGTCGTAGGCGTTCATCACGACGCGGAAGGCCTTGGCCGTGACGGGCGCGAACGACGCGACCAGGGTCGGAGCCGTTCCGCCGGCCGGCGACGCGAGGGCCACGGCCGACTCGTAGCCGGGGACCGCGGTCCAGGTCGTGCTGTCAGCGGCCTGGTACTGCAGCTGGTAGGTCTGCGCCCAGCTGGTGCCGCCGTCGGCCAGGAACTGCACCGACACCTTCTCGACCTGGTGGGTCGAGGGGAAGGTGTAGGTCAGCGAGCTCTGCGCGGCCTTGGTGCCGTTGGTCCAGTTCGACCAGCCCTTGTCGCCGTCCACGCCGTTGCGGGTGCGCTCCGGTCCGTAGCCCGACTCCGACGACGACGCGGTCGCGACGATGCCGGCGTCCGGGTTGAAGTTGCGGAGCGTGCCCGTGGTGACGAGCACCGTGAGCGTGGCGGGGAGCGTCGCGCCGTCGGCGGTCGCCGTTCCCGAGACCGTCACCTGCCCGGCCCGGGCGAGGGAGGCGGTGGTGAGCGGCGTCCAGTCCCAGACGACCGGCACCGGGAAGGTGCTGGCCGAGGCGCCCACGCGGGCGGGGACCGTCGTCGGGGCCGAGGCCTTCACTCCGGCGACCGAGGCGCCCGCGGCGGCCGTGACCGACACGGGGTCGGTCGCGGTCAGTCCGCCGACGTCGACGAGCGCGGTGACCGTGATCGTCTGGCCGTAGAGGTCGGTCGCGGTGCCGGGCACCTCGACGCGGCCGGTCGCGCCGTACGCCGAGTCGGCGGGGCGCTGCCAGGTGACGGCGAGCGGTGCGCCGGCTCCCCAGGAGTACTGCGGGGTGATGCTCGCGGGCAGGGTCGGAGCGACGCCCGCGGTGGTGCGGACGGCGATCGTCTGGCCGGCGGTCGGGGCGAGGTCGCGGAGGGACCACGACTGGTTCGCTCCGCCGTTGGAGGTGTAGACGCCGACCGACGCGTTGTCGGCGCTGGAGCCGCCGTTCACGTCGAGCGACTGGGCGATGGACTCGTTGACGAGCGAGAAGTTCACGCCGTCGGTGGTGTTGACGATCCAGCGGGTCGCGGCGGTCGTCTTCGCCGCGTCGACGGACAGCGAGCGCAGGTCGGTGCCGGCGGTCGTGGCTCCGAGCACGCGTCCGTCGCTGTTGACGAGGACGACCCGGCGGGTGGCCTCGCGCTCGCCGGCGGCGACCTCGCGGACCGTCCAGGTCTGCTTGGCGGCCGTGGCGGAGTCGGTGGCGAGGCCGGTGATCGTGGTCGCGGCGCCCGAGGGGTTGCCGGTCAGGGCCTTGCCGCTCTGGGTGCCGACCAGCTGGTAGCGGTGGCCGTCGCGCAGGGCGGGGGCGGAGTCGGCGACTCCCGAGACTCCGTCGATCGAGAAGCTCGTGACCGACTTGGCGGGCACGGTGATCGTGGCGGTGCGCGAGATGCGGTCGACGCTCACCGGCGTCTTGGCGACCAGGGCGTTGCTCGTGGGAGCAGCGGCCGAGGAGGCCTTCGTGGTGACAAACGGCGTGACCGTCGCGGTGTCGGCGATGGTGCCGAAGCGGGAGAGGTCGAGCACGACGGTCTTCTCGGTCGCGGTGCTGTTGGTGTGCACGACGGTCGCGCCCGAGCCGTCGCCGCGGACGGCGGCGGTGGAGGAGCTGTCGTTGGAGGGCATCAGGTGGTCGCCCTCGTGGATGAACTTGGTGAAGTTCCGGATGGTGTTGAACTTCGAGTTCGTCTCGACGCCGCAGACCGGGGCCTTGGTGGAGTCGCCACCGGCGTCGGTGACGCGGCGGACCGACTTCCAGACCTCGGTCCCGTTCTCCTGGTACGGCTTGCAGTCCAGGTCGATGTAGACGGAGCCCCAGTTGAGGTTCTCGCCCTTGGGCTTGGGCTGCTGCATGTTGTAGTAGTCCTCGACGGGCTGCCAGAGCACCCACGCCTTCGGCTCGAGCTCGCGCAGGTCGTCGTTGATGCGGCCGGCGATGCCGAGGCCGTTCTCCATGTTGGTGGGGTCGAAGCCGGTGACCCAGTTGCCCTCGATCTCGCTCATCCACAGGTCGGTGTCGGCCTGCTTCGCGAGGTCGCGGACCTTGAGGCGGCCCGAGGTGCCGTAGGTGTGGACGTTCATCCGGTCGACCTCGGCGCGGATCGCGGCGGAGTAGGCGGCCCAGTTCGTCGCGAAGATGTCGGGGTTGGTCTCGTCCATCGCGGCGAGGCCGGCGTCGGTGGTCGAGGCGTCCAGCGCGGCGGCGACGTCGGGGATCAGACCCGCCTGGCGCGTCGGTCCGACGTGCATGCCCTCCTGGCGTCCGCCGGTCGGGACGCCGTTGGAGAGCTGCGTGCCCCAGTAGTTCGTGTTCGGCTCGTTGAAGGGGTCGAGCGTGTCGAACTCGATGCCGTACTCGTCCTCCATGTGCTCGGTGACCTTCACGAGGTACTTCGCGAACTGCTCCTCGGCGGCGGGCTTCAGCTGCTCGCTGTTCGCGTCGAAGCCGCCCGAGACGTAGCCGCTCTCGGTCATGAAGTACGGGGCGGAGTTGGAGAACGCCTCCCAGTGCGAGATCTGCTTATCCTCGGCCAGCCTCTCGACCCACCAGCGCTGCGTCTCGTCGGCGGTCCAGTCGTAGGAGGCGGGGTCGTCCGCGTTCCACTTGGCCAGGAGCGCGTCGCGGTCGGCGAGCTTCGTGGAGGTGCCGCCGTAGGTCGACGCGTCGCCGGCCGGGTTCTGCTTCCACCAGCCCTCGACGGCGCCGCCCGGGCGGAGGTAGTCCTTCACGTCGGAGGCGTTGCCGCCGCCGATGTTGTAGCGGGCGATGTTGAGGTCGAGGCCGCTGTCGCCGAAGACCTTCTGGTAGAGGTCCTCGCGGAGGGCCTCGGGATAGCCGCCGGTCGCGTTCGCGAACCAGACGAGGCTGGTGCCCCAGCCCTCGAACGCCTCACCGGCGGCGGCGGGGTTCGGCGTGATGCGGAACGCGTCCGCGGCCTGAGCGGGGGCCGCTGCGGCGGGGATCGCCAGCAGTGCTCCTGTGGCCAGGGCGGCGCTCGTGGCGAGCGCGGCGACCCTTCTGAAGGACATCGACATTGATGCGGTCTCTCTTTCGCCATCGAAATGCGGGCGTGTTCACGTGAACGCGCCCTGACGGCCGACTGTACATGTTCACGTCAACAATCGGAAGGTGCTCAGGGGCGGGCGAGGCCCGCAGCGTCGAGGAGCCGGGAGTCGTCGCAGTCGACGTCGAGTGCGACGACTCCTGGAGGGTCGTGGGCATGCGGAGGCGTGCGGCCGCGCGCCACGCCACCCCCGCGCTCAGACGCGATGCGTCGTCTCCGGGAAGGCCTCGGGCTCGCACTGGATGGTCGCGTGGTCGATGCCGTGGCGCTCGCGGAGCACGGCGAGCACCCGCGAGAGCGCGGTGCGGTAGTCGGCGTCGGGGGCGACGACCACGTGGCCGGTGGCGCTCTCCATGCCCGAGGTGATCGTCCACACGTGCAGGTCGTGCAGCGCGAGCACGCCGGGGACGGCGCAGACGTCGCGCTCGAGTGCCGCGAGGTCGACGTGCGCGGGCGCCGACTCCATCAGGATCCCCAGCGCCTGCCGCGTGAGCGACCAGGTGCGGGGAAGGATCAGCAGCCCGATCAGCACGCCGACGATCGGATCCGCCCACGCCCAGCCGGTGGTGAGCAGCACGATCGCCGCGACGATCACGCCGATCGAGCCGAGCGCGTCGCCGAGCACCTCGAGGGAGGCTCCGCGGAGGGTGATGCTCTCCTTCGCCCCGGCGGACAGCAGGCGCAGGCTCACGAGGTTGACCGCCAGGCCCACGACGGCGGTGATCAGGAGGGGGCCGCCGGGCACCGCGGGCGGCTCGGCGAAGCGGCGGACGGCCTCGACGATCACGAACGCGGCGACAGCGAACAGCAGCAGGCCGTTGGCGAGGGCGGCCAGCACTTCGAGGCGGTAGGAGCCGTAGGTGCGGCCCTTCGCGGCGGGGCGGGCGGCGAGCGAGATCGCGGCGATCGACATTCCGAGGGCCAGCACGTCGGTGCCCATGTGCGCGGCGTCCGAGAGCAGCGCGAGCGAGCCCGTCGCGACTCCGACCGCGAACTCGACGACCATGAACGCCGCGGTCAGCACGAAGGCGGCCACGAGCGGACGCCGGTGCCGCGCGGCGGCGGAGCCGGCCGGAACGCCGTGGGAGTGGCCCATCGGCTCCTCCGATCCCTGTTCGTATAAACAGTCTTGCATGCGTCCGGAGGCGAGCGCGAGGGCCCTCAGCCGACCAGCGGGTCCAGCGCCTCGCCGAGGTAGGGCGCCAGGGTCCGGGCATAGGACTCGGTGAGGTGCCCGAGGTCGCGGTACACCTTCACTCCGCCGATCACGAGGGGGCAGCCGCGGTCGTCGCAGAACCAGCGGGTGAGGTCGACGGCGGCGGCGCCCGGCCAGTCCTCGGCGGCGGCGGCCATCAGCTCGCGGTCGGCGAAGGCCTCGTCGAGCGGCACGCTGCAGTCGGCCGCGGAGCCCGGCTCCTCGGCGCAGGCCAGCAGGGAGAGCGAGGGCAGCACCGGATTGTCGCGGATCGCGACCACCGTGGATCCGCGGGCGATCAGCGGCGCCCACGACTCGTGGAACCCGTCGATGCCGGCCTGCTCGTCGGGGGTGCCGGACGCGTCGACGAACACGGACTTCTTCGCGGAGTAGGCGGTGACGACGAGCGCGTACGGCTCCTGGCCCGCGAGCTCCTCCTGCAGCTTCCCGTTCCAGACGTCGCAGGAGCGGCGGGAGGAGGCGGAGTCGTCGCGCCGCTCCGCGGTCGAGAAGACGCAGCCCGTCTTGTAGTAGGTGTGCAGGTCCCAGCCGCGCTCCTCCGCGACGCCGCGCAGCGCCGGGAAGAACGACGCCGCGTGCGAGTTGCCGATGAGCAGCACGCGGAGGCCGGCGGGGTCGCCGAAGCGGCACTCCTTGAGCGCGGTGCCGGAGTTGCCCGTGCTGCACTCGTCGGTGTTCAGGGCGGAGCCGTCCTCCGAGGCGTCGACGGCGGGCAGGCTCGTGGTCCAGGAGTCGGGGCAGGCGTTCGCGAGCGCCGCGGCTCCGACGCAGCCCTCGGTCGAGACGGGGAGGGCGTGCGCGCGGGCGAGGTCGGCGGCGATCGCGGCGTTCGTGCCGGTGAGGCCCGTCGCTCCGACCAGGGCGGCGACGGCCAGCAGGGCCGCCGGGGCGAGCGCGCGGAGGCGGTGCGGGCGCTCGGCGGGGGCGCGGCGGTGGAGGGGGTCCTCGAGGAAGCGCTTCGAAATGGCGGCCAGGAGGATCGCGGCGGTGATGACGCCCAGGCCCGCCAGGGCGGTCGGGTCCTCGCCGGTGCTCTCGCGCCAGAAGACGAGGAGCGGCCAGTGCCAGAGGTAGATCCCGTAGCTCAGGCCGCCCAGCCACACGAGCGGGCGCAGGGCCAGCAGCCGGCCGACTCCGCGCTCCGGGGCGGGGCCGGTCCCGGCGACGAGCACGAGCACCGCCGAGAGGGTCGGCCAGAGCGCGGCGGTGCCGGGGAACGCGCTCGAGACCTGGAGCACGAACCCGCAGGAGACGACTCCGATCAGCCCCAGCCACCCGGCAACGGCCCGCAGGGTCGCCGGGATCGCCAGTCCCGGGAGCACGAGGGCCGCGAGCGAGCCGAGCCCGAACTCCCACGAGCGGGCGAGGGTGCTGTAGTACGCGGTCGGCTGGTCGATCCCGACCAGCACGACGGAGAACGCGAACGAGAGGACGGTGAGCGCCGCGACGAGCGCCAGCAGGAACCGCGGCAGCTGCGCGCGTCGCCGCAGCAGCACGGCGGCGAGGGTCGCGACGAGCACCAGGGCGAGCCAGACCAGGTAGAACTGCCCCTGCACCGACATCGCCCAGAAGTTCTGCACCGGCGAGTGGAAGTCGTCCTGCGCGAGGTAGTCCACTCCGGCCCGCGCGAGCGCGACGTTCTCGACGTAGAAGGTCGAGGCGAGCACCTCGGTGAAGGTCTGCAGCAGCTGCGAGGGGCGCAGGAGGAGCGGAGCGAGCGCCGCGACGACGACCAGCACCACCGCGGCCGCCGGGAAGAGCCGCGAGGCGAGCCTCCGGAGGAAGGCGATCGGACGCACGCGCCCGAACCGGCGGATCTGGCCGAGGAGGGTCAGGGTGGTGAGGAACCCGGCGATCACGAAGAAGACGTCGACGCCTCCGGAGACGCGGCCCAGCCAGATGTGGAAAGTAGCGACCAGGAGGGACGCGACGGCGCGCAGTCCCTCGATCTCGGGCCGGTAGCCGGACGCGTCGGCCTTGCGCACCAGCGCGGACCGGCCGGAGGCGGCGGTGCGGGCGGAGTGGCGGGGCAACGGGTTCCTTCCGTGACGGTCGGCGGGCGGTGGGGCGGGAGCCGTCGATCGTCGGTGTTCAGGATCGCGCTCTCCCGCCCTCAGGGGAACCGTGTCCGGGGTGCTGTCCACCTGGTTGGGGGCTGCGGAGGCGAGGTGCGCGACAGGTGTCCGCTTACTCGGCTGTTCCGGGCCTTCTGAGTGCATCGAGAACTCGGAGGTCGCCGTTCTCGCGCGCGACCACGGCGACTTCTGCGGAGTCGCCGGCGGGCGGGACCGAGGGTGGATCGAAGGCGGGTGGCGCGGATCGACTGGCGCGGATGGACGGGCTTAGGTGAGGTAAGGCTATGCTTACCCGGGCTCCGCGCCGAGACGCAGGTGCCGCCCGCCGACGGACCGGGCCGACGAGCCCTGCCTGCGAACCGGACCCATGAACCGGGCCCATGAACCGGGCCCATGAACCGGGCCCATGAACCGGGCCTATGAACCGGGCCGACGACCGACGCCCACGAACCACGGGAGATCCATGTCCACGCACCGACGGCGCCCCGCCGCCCTCGCCCTCGCCGCCCTGACCCTGCTCGCCCTCACCGGCTGCGGCGCCTCCGAGCAGATCGAGCCCGAGAGCACGGCCGCCGCGGGGGAGGGCACGACTTCGTACCCGCTCATGCTGGACAACTGCGGCACCGCGACCACCGTCACCGCCCCTCCGCAGCGGGTCGTCTCCCTCGACCAGAACTCGACCGAGATCCTGCTGTCCCTCGGCCTCGAGGACCGGATGGTCGGCACGGCCTCCTGGACCGACCCCGTGCTCGAGACCCTCGCCTCCGCGAACGAGAGCGTGCCGCGCCTGGCCGACAACGCGCCCACCTACGAGGTGCTGCTCGGTGCCGACCCGGACTTCGTCACCGCCTCCTTCGGCCGGCACTACGCGCCCGAGGGCGTCGCCTCGCGCGACCGCCTCGCCGAGACGGGGATCGGCTCCTACCTCGCCCCCTCCGACTGCGACAACGGAGCGAGCGTCAACGGCGGGAGCGGCACGCGCACCGTCCCGCTGACCGTCGACGTCCTCTACCAGGAGATCCACGAGCTGGCCGAGGTCTTCGACGTGCAGCAGCGCGGTGACGCCCTGGTCGCGCAGCTGCAGGAGCGTGCCGCCGCCGCCACCGAGGGGGTCGACCTCGGCGGCCGGAGCGTCGCCTTCTGGTTCGCCGACACCAAGACGCCCTACATGGCCGGCGGCTACAACTTCGCCTCGATGCTCGGCACCACGACCGGCATGACCAACGTCTTCGCCGACCGCACGGAGGACTGGCCCGCCGTCGGCTGGGAGAGCGTCGTCGCGGCCGACCCGGACGTCCTGGTCCTCGGCGACCTGCAGCGCGACCGCTTCCCCGGTGACCGCCTCGACGACAAGACCGCGTTCCTCCGCTCCGACCCGCTGACCAGCAGCCTGCCCGCGGTGCAGGACGGCCGCTTCATCGCGCTCCACGGCGCCGAGATGAACCCGTCGATCCGCTTCGTCGACGGGCTCGAGAAGATCCGCGCCTGGTGGGACGAGAACGGGGCCTCGCTCTGAGCACGGGCACGGGCACGGGCGCGGGCACGGGCACGGGCGCGGTCCTCGTCCGCCGGGTGCCGCGGGGCCTTGCCGCCGCCGCGCTGGTCGTCGGCGGGCTGCTAGCGCTGGCGCTCTCGGTCGGCGTCGCGGTGACGCTCGGCCCGGCCGACGTCTCGCTCGTGAACGTCCGCGACATCCTCCTCAACCACCTCGGGCTCGCCTCCGTCCCGGTGCGTGCGGCCGAGGACGCGATCGTCTGGCAGGAGCGCCTCCCGCGCGCACTCGTGGCCGCGGCTTGCGGGGCGGGGCTCGGCGTGTGCGGAGTGATCCTGCAGTCGCTGCTGCGGAATCCGCTCGCCGACCCGTTCGTGCTGGGCGTCTCCTCCGGAGCCTCCACGGGCGCGGTGCTCGTCGGCGTGCTCGGGGTCGGCGGAGGAGTGGTCGGGCTCTCCGGAGGCGCCTTCGTCGGCGCGCTGGTCGCCTTCGGCTTCGTGCTGCTGCTCACGCGGTTCTCGGCGGGCGGCACCTCGGGCGTGATCCTGGCGGGGGTGGCGAGCACGCAGCTGTTCTCGGCGCTGACCTCGCTGATCGTGTTCGCGCTCGCCGACTCGGACGAGACGCGCGGCGTGATGTTCTGGCTGCTCGGCTCCCTCGAGGGCATGCGCTGGGACGACGTGGCGCTGAGCGGAGGAGTCGTGCTGCTCGGCTCCGTGGTCTGCCTCGCCGCGGCGCGCACGCTCGACGCGTTCGCTTTCGGGGAGGACGTGGCCGCGTCGCTCGGCGTGCACGTGGGCCGCACCCGCCTCCTCCTGCTGGTGGTGACGGCCCTGCTGACGGCGACCCTGGTGAGCATCGCCGGCGCGATCGGCTTCGTGGGGCTGGTGCTGCCGCACGCCGCGCGACTCGTGTTCGGCCAGCGGCACTCGCGGGTGATCCCCGCGACGATCCTGCTCGGCGCGGTGTTCCTGGTGTGGGTCGACGCCGGATCGCGGGTGGCGTTCGCGCCGACTCCGCTGCCGGTGGGGGTCGGCACGGCACTCGTCGGCGTGCCGGTGTTCATGCTGCTGCTCCTGCGGCGGAGGGGCCGCTCGTGACGCTCGAGGCCGACCGGGTCTCGTGGCGCCGGGGCGGCCGCCTGGTGGTCGACGGGGTCTCGCTCCGCCCCGCTCCCGGCTCGACAGTGGGACTGCTCGGGCCCAACGGCTCGGGCAAGTCGTCGCTGCTGCGGCTGCTGCAGGGCACCGCGGCTCCGGACGCCGGCGTCGTCACCCTCGACGGCGCGCCGCTCCGCTCGCTCCGCCGCCGCGAGGTCGCCCGGGCCGTGGCCACGGTGACGCAGCAGGCCGAGACGGAGGCGGACCTCCCTGTCCGCGACGTCGTCCGGCTGGGGCGGACACCGCACCGCTCCCTTCTGGGCGGAGACACGGCCGAGGACCTGCGCGCGATCGAGCGCGCCCTCGAGCAGGTGGGTCTCGAGGCGAAGGCCGACCACCTCTGGCACACCCTCTCGGGCGGCGAGCGGCAGCGCGCGCACATCGCCCGGGCGCTGGCGCAGGAGCCGCGCGAGCTGCTGCTGGACGAGCCGACCAACCACCTCGACATCCGCCATCAGCTGGAGCTGCTGGCCCTGGTGCGGGCGCTGCCGGTGACCACGGTCGTCGCGCTGCACGACCTCAACCTCGCGGCCCTGTTCTGCGACGCGCTGCTGGTGCTGCGCGAGGGGCGCGTGGTCGCGGGCGGCACCCCGGAGGAGGTGCTCACTCCGGCGCTGATCGCGGACGTCTACGGGGTGCGCGCCCGCGTGATCGTCGACGCCGGACGGCCGCACGTGCTGTTCGACTCCTGATTCCGCTGCCGCATCCTGACCCCACTGCCAGACGATCGTCGATCAGTCAACGGTCTCGTCCACTTCCAGCAGCGCGTTCTACCGTCGGTGAACCGGCTTCGAGACCTCACAGGAGAGGTCCCCCTCGCGCTGGGCGAGGTGCTCTCCTGACGGAGGGCGATGGACGTGCCGGTGACGACGAGGGGAGTCGAGAGATGTCCAGAGACGACGTGGCACCGGGGCGGTTCGCGCGGTTCGTGAAGTGGGTCAACAAGGCCGACGGCTGGGAGCCGCAGTACCTGCGCGGGCGGGTCGTGGCCAAGAAGGACGGCGAGTGGATCGTCGCGGTCGACGGCGAGGAGCGCCGGATCGTGAAGAAGGAGTGGAGCGTCTACCGCTGACCCTCGGGGAGGACTCGTGATGCTGCCCGACCGGCGCACTCCCGAGATCAGAGAGGCGCGTCCCGGAGTCTTCGTGCTCGAGCTGCGCCGCACCCGCCGTTGGCCCGCCGAGGAGCTGGGCGTCCTGATCCGCACGGGCACGACCTGGACGGTGCTGGGCCCCGAGGGCGTGCTCTCCGACGTGCCGAGCTTCCACGACGCCGTGGCGGCCCTGCGCGAGTAGCGAGGCATCACCGAGGTACCCGCGGCCCCGCTGAGTCGCCCGAGACGGTCGCCCTCTCCGGCGTGTCGACGGCCGTCCCGGGCACCTCAGCGCGGAAGGGGACGGCGCGGCGGTGGTGCTGCCGAGGCGTGGGCCCGCCGCGCCTACAGCTGGCGGCCCGGCCGCTGCAGGCCCACGACGGTGACGGTGAGGGTCGCGGAGGTGCTCTGCGCGGCGGACGGCGCGGACTCCGAGAGGCGCACGGTCAGGCGGAGGTGGTCGGTCGCTCCGACGGAGAGGGCGGGGGAGCCGGGCAGATCGAGGCGGGAGGCGGCGGGGCGGTCGGCCGACACGGTGGTGACGGTGCCGGGGCAGGTGGCGGCGTCGGCCGACCAGGACTGCGAGCAGCGCTCGATCGCGAGCTGCAGGCCGTCCGAGAGGTCGGTGCCGGTGGCCGTCTGCAGCTGGAGGGCAGACATCGGCAGGGTCCCGGCGTTCGTCAGGTCGAGGAGGCGCCGGGCCGTGCCGCCGGGGACGAGTCCCGCGACGGGGACCGGCACGGTCGTCGCTCCGGTGCCGGTGAACGTCGCGATGACGGTGCCGGAGGCGACCCGCGCGCTCACGGAGCCCCGGTCCAGGAGCACGGCGGTGGCGGTGGCGGCGGCGCCGAGGACGAGCGCGCCGGCGACGAGTCCCGCCAGGCCGGCGCGGGAGACCACGCGGCGGCGGACCTCGGGGGAGTGGCGCGGGGCTCCACGGTCGCGGGAGGACGGCCGGGCGCTGTGCCGCCCGTGCTCAGCGGGCGGACGCAGGGGCTCCGGGGGCGGCGTGCCGTCCGACGAGCGGTGCGCGCCGCTCATGGGGCGACCTCCGCGGGGCGGCGCCAGATGGCGATCAGGAGCGCGCCCACGATGACCGCGCCGCCCGCGGCGAAGAGCGCGAACCGCGCCTCCGGGTGGGCGAGGCCGATGCTCGGCCAGCCCAGCAGCGGCACCACCGAGCTCTCGCGCCAGATCCGCTCGTCCGCGATCGTCACGATCCACGGGTCGGCCGACTCGTTGTTGTCGCCCTTGGTGGTGAGCGCCAGCTGGCCGGGCTCGCGGCCGCGGAGTGCCGCCGCCTCCTCCTCGGAGTAGACGAGGGTGACGCGGTGGATGACGCGGCGGCCCGGATCGTCCGGGTCGGTGAAGACGATCACGTCGCCGGCGCGGATCGCGGCCTGGTCGACGGGCAGGGTGACGGCGAGGGAGCCGACGGGCATCCCGGGCGCCATCGAGTTCGACAGCACCGGCACGAGCCGCACGAGACCGAGCGCGGAGAGGACGAAGACGGCGATGCCGGCGACGGCCACGATCGTGACCAGGCCGCCGAGGAGAGCGCGGAGGGCCTTCACGCCTGCTCCCTCCGGTGACGACGGCGCGCAGCCGCGGCGAGCAGGACGCCCGAGCCCAGGGCGAGCATCCCGCCCAGGAGCGCAGCGCCCAGGTCGCGGCCGGTGACGGCCAGCCCGCTGCCCGCCGCTCCGGGGAAGGAGCCGGGGCCGGGCGTCGCGGAGGGATCCTCCTCCGTCGTGCCCACGAGCACCCGCAGCGACGCCGCCGCGAGCTCGGTCCCGTTGCCGGCCGACTCCGGGAACAGGACGCGGACGCGCACGCCCACGGTGGCCCCGCGCTCCAGCGGACGCACGCCGTCGAGCCGGCCGAGCGTCGCCGCGGGCCCGGATCCGAGCGGCATCGCGTCCTCGGGGCAGAGGTAGCGCTCGACCGTGCGCCCCCCGTCGACGACCTCGGCGACGGTGAACGCCGAGCCGCAGAGCTCGACGGACAGCTGGAGGCCGTCGCGCGGGTCCTGCGCCAGCGTCCCTCCGTCGACCGCGAAGGCCACGGAGACCCCCTGCGGCGACAGGCCGGTGCTGGTCACCTCGACCGCCCACTCGGCGCGGTCGCCCGGAGCGAGGTCGGTGAGGGATCCGGGCGCCGAGAGCTCGCGCACGTCGAGCACGCCGACGGGCTCGGCGCTCGCCGCGGGCGCGAGGAGCACCACCGCGAGGACGGCGACGAGCGCACGGGCGTGGGGCATGGGGACGACTCCGGGAGGAAAAGGGGGATGCCTCCGCCCCGCGCCGGTGGCGGCCGGGCAGGGCGGAGGCGGTGGGGGACGGTCTACTTCTGGATGCCGGCGCGCTGGATCGCGGCGGCCGTGAAGGTGACCGTGGCGGAGGCGTTCTCGTACGCGTTGTCGGCCGCGGTCGGCAGGACGAGCTCGATCAGCGTGTTCAGCGTCACGTCACCGGCGTCCGAGGGGAAGGTCCCGGTCGTGGTGGGAGTGATGCCGAAGTTCGCCGGGGTGAAGTCGACCGCGCCGGCCTGGCCGCCGATGGACGACAGCTTGCCGGATCCGGTGACCGTGGTGGTCCCGCTGCAGGAGTACGGGCCCGCCGGAGTCGTGGTGGGGGCGGTCGTCCAGGCGGTGGAGCAGGTCAGCAGGCGGTAGTCGAGGCCGTTCGGGCCGGAGACGAGAGACTGGCCGACACGGTTCTGGTCGGTGGTGTCGGATCCCACGACGTCGTTGGTGACGGCCTGCGAGAAGCGCACCGACGAGACGAGGTCGCCGTCGTTGGTGGCGTTCGGCAGGACGATCGTCACCGGGCGCTGGATGGTGTCTCCGGGCGCGATGTCCGTCACGATGAAGGTGCCGTCGAGGTTGATGTCGAGCTGTCCGGCGTCCGCGGTGACGCTGGCGGTCCCGGAGTCGGTGAACACGGCGAAGGCGCCGGCGCCGGCGAGGGCTCCCGCGGCGAGGAGGACGCCGCCGGTGAGGGCGATCTTCTTCCAGGGGCTGCGACGGGTGGGTGCTGTGGTGGTCATGGCGACCGTTCCTTTCTGGTGGGTGGTGCCCGGTGCGGGCGTGGTCTCCCTCACGAGGACACGTGCAGGACGAGAGGGGTGTCGGCGGGGAGGCATCAGCAGCCTCCGGCGGTGGTGACGGCCGGCTGGGCGACGGCGGTCGAGGCGGCGGACGCGACTCCGAGCCAGCGCTGCAGGTCCGGGCGGACCCGCCACTGGTAGCTGCGGCCCTCACCGACCCGGTCGTCGGTGAAGCTCGTCGCGGAGGCGGCGGGTGCCGCGATCACGATCCAGGGGCCGGGCGTCGTCCCCGCGAGGCGGCGCTCGAGGGTCCAGCCGGTCGCTCCAGCGGCGGCCGACCAGCTCACGAGGGTGCTCGGCCGACCGGCCGTGCAGCTCGCGACAGGCGTGGCGACCACGGAGGAGCTGGTCCAGGCGCCGAGCCCGACCGCTCCGCTCGTGCTGCCGGTGCCGGAGAAGCCGCGCCGGACGAGGGGAGCGGGATCGACCCACACCGTGATCGTGCCACCCGCCGTGAGCGCGCCGTCCGTGACCGTGTACGCGATCGTCGCGCTCCCGGTCCAGCCGTCGGCCGCGGGCGTGTAGGTGCACGTGGATCCGGAGCAGGAGAAGGTGCCGCGCAGCCCGGCCGGGACGCTCGTGCCCGCCAGGGCGAGGGTCGTGCCCGGGTCCTCGTCGGTGTCGTTCGCGAGCGGAGCGACGGTGACGGCGGGGCCGCCGGTGGTCGCGACCACGCGGTCGGGTCGGGCGACCGGCGCGCGGTTCAGCGCGGTGACGGTGACCGTGACCCGCACGTTCCAGGTGCCGTACTGGCCCGAGAGGGAGTAGTCGAAGACGTCGGTGCCGACGAAGGCGGCGATCGGGCGGTAGGTGCACTGGCCGCGGGTCGCTCCGCTCGCGACGCAGGAGACGGACCCCTGCACGGGAGTGGCGGGGGCGGGGGTCGCCGCGCCTCCGATCGCCTTCGGGGTCGCCGAGAGCTGCGCGCGCGAGAAGGTCGCTCCGGTCGCGGCGGGCCCGTCGTTCGCGAGCACGTCGATCACCACCGATCCGCCCTGCACGACCGTCGCGGCGTCGGCCGCCGGATCGGGGATCACCGAGATGCTCACCGAGGCCGTGCGGGTGAACGCCCCGCCGGTCGGGCCGGTCGCCGTCGCCGTGGCGGTGTTGGCGATCGTGCCGGCGGTGACGTCGGCGGCGGTGGTCGTGTAGGCGGCGGTCGCGGTGACGACCTGGCCGGGCAGCAGGCGTCCGGAAGTGCCCGGCCAGGAGTAGGTGAGAGCGGAGAGCCCGCTCTTGGGGTCGCTGATCGCGACCGCGGTGAGGGTGGTGGTGCCGGTGTTGGTCGCGCGGAAGGTGTAGGTCACCACGGTGCCGGCGGCGCTGATGAAGGCGGGGTTCGCGGTCTTGGTGAGCGCGAGGTCGTTCGTGCGGGCGATCGTCACCGTCCGCGAGGCGGTGGCCGTGACGGCGGCGCCCGTCGGAGGGGTGCCGGTCGCGGTCGCGGTGTTGAGGACCTGGCCCGCGTCGACGTCGGCCTGCGTGAGCGTGTACGACGCGGTCGCGGTGACCGTCTGGCCGATCTCGAGGCGCCCGGCGGTCCCCGGCCAGGAGTAGGCGAGCGCGGAGAGCCCGCTCTTGGGGTCGGTGACCGCGACGGCGCTCAGCCCGGTGTTGCCGGTGTTGGTGGCGGTGAAGCTGTAGGAGACGGTCGAGCCCACGGCGGCGCCGGTCGGGATCGTGCCGTTCTTCGTCAGCGAGATCGAGGGCGCGTAGCGGATCGGCGTGGTGGCCGTGGAGGTCGCGGTGATCGTGACGGGCGAGGCCGCGAGCGTGCGCCCGGAGACGGTCGCCGTGTTGACGAGCGACGTGTTCTTGTCGATGTCGGTCTGAAGGACCGTGTACGGCGCCGACGTGAAGGTCGCGCTCGCTCCGGGGGCGAGTTGAGTCGAGGCGGGCGTGATGCCGGTGACCTTCGGGTCGGCGACGGCGACCGTCTGCAGCGTGACGTTGCCGGAGTTGAGGGCGAGGAAGGAGTAGCGGATCTGCTCGCCCGCGTCGGCCTGGGCGTTGCCGTTCGTGTCGGTGAGCAGGGCGGTCTTGGTGAGGGTCAGAGCGGGAGCCGGGGCGGCGATGGGGGCGGTGACGGTGGCGGTCTTGCTGGTGACGGGGGTCGTCGTCACGACGTTCGAGATCGTCTCCGTCTTCGTCGCTGCAGCGGTCGCCGTGTTGACGAACGAGCCGGCCACCGCTTCGGCGGCCGTGACCGTATGGGATCCCGTGCAGATGGTGGAGGCGAGCGGGAGCAGGGTCGTCGTCGGACAGGAGATGCTCGCGGCCTTCGGGTCCGTGACGACGATCCCGGTGAGCGTGCCCCGGATGGATCCGTTCGTGACGACGAACTGGTAGGGGATGACGGATCCCTCGGCGTAGGCGACGGGCTGCGTGGTGGTGCGGTCGATCTGCTTGACCAGAGTGATGTCGTCGAGAGTGTTGATGGACGAGACGGAGACGTTGCGGACGAGGTGGGTGTCGTTCGATCCACCAGTGGACGCCGTGAAGCCGAGCTTGTAGGTCGAGGGCGCTGCGGTCGGCATCGTGAACTGCATCAGCTGATCGAGCTGCCCGGCGGGCAGACCCGCTGTCCCTCCCCAGTAGACCGTGACGACGGGAGTGGCGGCAGCCGAGACCATGATCCGCATCGTGCGCCCGTAGGACGCGGGCGGAGCGCCCGTCGATGTCGTGGCCGTCGTGCGGACCGACGTCAGCAGGGGAGGCGAGGCCGACTGGAGGAAGCAGTATCCGCTCTTGGCCTGCCCGGGTCCGCGCGCCACGATCTTGTTCGCCGTGAGGAGCGCCGACCCGGAGTTCGAGGGGCAGTCGGAGCCGAGGCCGAGGGTAGGCGCGGCGGGGGGCCTGGCCGAGAAGTTCCCGAAGGCGTCGATTCCGATCCCGAGGTAGCCGCCGTTCACCCCGTCGACGGTCGCCGACTGGCCGTAGCCGAGCGATCCGCCCGGAGCTCCCGCCGCGGTGAGGGACTTCGAGCCGTCGGTGAGGAAGAAGCCGATGCCGTCGGCCCCGGTCAGCGAGCTTCCGTACTGGTACTGGTCGAACTGGACGTCGATGCCGCCCGCGGCAGGAATGGGCCGGTTGAAGACCGCGCCGCCCTTGGCGTCGTTGCGGGCATCGGTGAGCTGGAGGAAGCCCGGACTCGTCGCGGCGACGGGGGCTTGAGTCCGGTTGGCGCAGACGCCGAGGTTCGAGGACCCGGCCGGGGGTGCGGTCGTCGCCCGGGTGATGCAGCCCCCGTCGAGCGCCTGCCACGCCGAGTCCGCGACGCTGGTGCCGCCGAACCCCTCCTGGAGCAGGACCGTGGCCGCCGCGGCCCTCGACGCGGGCAGGACCACGAGGACGGCGGCGAGCAGGAGCAGGACGAGGCCGAGGGCGATCGAGCGGTCGTGGCTCGGCCGGGCATGCGCGTTCGACACGGATCGACCTCCCCCCGGGGCGCCTCGCCGGGCCTTCCGGATGGAGCGGGATCACGATAGGTCGCGGCTCGGAGGCGCCCTGTCCCCCTGAGACGGGACGTGGGCGGCGGACGACGGGCCCCCGATTCGGTGGGCACGCAGAAGGGGGAGAGCGAGCGCTGAACCAGCGCTCAGGTGGTGTCCAGAAAGCGCGACCTATCCGGGGGTCCCCTGCGAGAGCGTTGACGTGCGCACGGCACTCGCGCCGGGCTCAGGGCGGCCTGGATCCGTGCCGGCCCCGCGGGACCCCGGAGTTCCGCCACCGACACGATGCGGTTCCGCTCCCGTGGCGGGCATCTCCGGAGCAGTGGCGCGAGATAGCGCTCTCACCAGGACCTTCTCCGGATCGCTCCGCTGCTCGACGCCAGGTGGGAGCGCCGCCGCGGGTGTCCCTGAAGCGGGTCTGGTGGTCGCGCGGCGGACGCGGGAGGATACACTCGCGCCTGCCCGCCCGCACGGTCCCCCGAAGGACCGCACCGCGCCCCCTCCACGGTGGTCCGATCCGGACCGCAGCACCCCCCTCACACCTTCCGGTCAGGCTCCGCCGACCGAGCAGCCCTCTCCACGTCGGGATCCCATGTCCTCTCCTGCGCGCCACAGCCGCCGTCTCGTCCTCACCGGAGCCGCCCTCGGCGTCGGATCCGCCTTCGCCTACGCGATGACCGCGTCCGCGGCGCCCGACTACAGCGTGATCCCGCCGCTGCCCAACGAGCTCGGGCGCAGCGACACGGCGATCTCGCGCGTGGGGAAGAAGCCGTACCAGATCATCGACGTGATGATCGGCACCGACCGCGCGCGGCTCTTCGTCCCGCACACCGCGGTCCCCTCGCAGCGCATCGGCCGGGTCGTCTACTGGTACTACCACGCCAACGGGAGCACCTACGCGGCCCTGTCCGGCGCCTACCAGTACAGCGCCGACCAGGCCGTCGACAAGGGCGTCATCTCGATCTGCCCGAACTACGGCGGCAGCATCTACACGAACAAGCGGGCCGTCGCCATGCAGGTGGACGCGGTCGCCTGGTTCCAGAAGACGTGGCGGATCGGGGCGAGCTTCCTCCGCTCGAACTCCGGCGGTGGCGCACTGCTCTGCTGGGCGTACGGCAACAAGCTGGTCCCCGAGATCCGCGGCGCGTACCACGCGGCCGGCGTCTACGACATGGCCGACATGGCCCGCCGCGATCCGGGGCGCGTCCTGCCGGACTACGACAACGACCCCTCGACGATCCCGGCGACCGACCCCGCGCTGCTGCCGCAGGCCTCGTGGGCGGGGGCGCGGATCCGCACGACCGGCTCGACCGAGGACGTCCTCGTCCCCATCGCCGTGCACGGAGGGGCGTGGGTCGCGCTCGCGAAGCCTGTCGCGAAGGAGGCGGTGGTCCTCTACACGCCGACCGAGGGCGCTCCGAACGGCCACAACGTGCCGAGCCTGACGAACAAGGACATGCTCGACACGTTCGACCGCTGGCTCGCAGAGCAGCCGGTCGTTCCGCTGCCCGACGAGCCCGCCTCGTCGATCCCGGGCGAGGGCACGTACCAGAACTCCTCGCCGCTCATCACGACGGCGGGCACCTGGAGCACGATCTCCTCCTCCGCCGACAGCGGTGGGAGCATCAGCTACTCCAGCTCGGCCGGAGCGTCCGCGAGCTTCCGCTTCTCGGGCACGGGCGTCAGCTGGGTGAGCCGGATGACGGCGACCTCCGGCATCAACGAGGTGCTGCTCGACGGCGTCCTCGTCGCCACCGTCGACCGCTACAGCCCCACGACCCGCTCGGGTCAGACGGTCTGGACGAGCGGGCCGATCGCCGCCGGCACCCACACGGTCACGATCCGCCGCGGGACGACGCGCAACCCGGCGTCCACCGGATCCACGCTGATCCTCGACGCCTTCGTCGTGACCGCGGGGACCGTCTCCACGTCGACGCCCACCCCCACCGCGACGGCGTCTCCGACCAGCACGCCGACGCCCACCGACACGCCCACTCCGACCGAGACCCCGACGGCCACGTCCACGCCCACCCCGACCTCGACGCTGCCGGCGGCGGGGACGTACCAGAACGGAGCCGCCGTCATCGCGACGGTCGGCACCTGGGCGACGCTCTCGAGCACCGCCGACAGCGGCGGCAGCATCTCGTACTCCAGCACCTCCACGGCCTCGGCGACCCTCCGCTTCCGGGGCACGAAGGTCAGCTGGGTGAGCCGGATCACCCCGACCTCGGGCATCAACGAGGTCCTGATCGACGGCGTGCTCGTCGCCTCCGTCGACCGCTACAGCGCCACGAACCGCTCGGCCCGCACCGTGTTCACCAGCAGCACCCTCAGCGCCGGCGAGCACACCATCACCATCCGCCGCGGCAGCAAGCGCAACGCCGCCTCCACGGGCAACTCGCTGATCCTGGACGCCTTCGTCGTCGTGTGAGCCGCTCGGGCACCCGAGCCGCCCGCGTGATTCCGGACAGAGGACGCGGGCGGGCTCGGGTGGTCGGGTGGTCGGGTGTCCGGGGGTCCTTGGAGGGGCACTTGTCTCTGAGGCGCTCGCTCGGCGCCCACTGCGCTGAGTCGCCCGGGAATGCAGTTGTTTCAGCGTTCTCGGGACCAACTCGGGCACCTCAGCGGGCTTCGCGCGAGGAGGCCCGTGCGAGCATGCGGGGATGAGAACGCTGATCCTCGGAGGCACGGGCTGGCTCGGCGGGCATGTCGCGGCGGAGGCGCTGCGGCGCGGCCACGACGTGACCTGCCTCGTGCGCGGGACGGCCGTGCCCGCGGGGGCGTCCCTCGTCCGGGCCGACCGCGACCGCGACGACGCCCTCGACGCCGTGGCTGCGGCGTCGTGGGACGCGGTGATCGACGTCTCCTCGACCCCGCAGCACGTCCGCCGATCCGTCCGCGACCTGCGCTGCAGCGCCTACGTCCTCGTCTCGACCACGAGCGTCTACGCCGAGAACGCGGTCGTCGGTGCGGACGAGGACGCCGAGCTGCTCGCTCCCTCCGACGACCCCGCCTCGTACGGCGCCGCGAAGGCCGCCTGCGAGCAGGCCGTGCTGGCCGGATCCGCGCCGTCCCTGATCGCGCGCCGGCCTGATCGGCGGCCCCGGCGACCCCACGAGCCGCTCCTCCTACTGGCGGGCAACAACTTCCCCGACGCGGGGTCGCTGACGTTATGAGCATCTACCCGCCGGAGCGTGATGTGCTGGAGGCGGCGCAGTGGGAGCGTTTCACCGCGGGCGACGCCGTGCCGGTGCGTTGTTGGCCCGAGCACTGCGTCACTGCCAGACGCTCGTCCTACTCCCACTCACTAACGTTCGAACCTCCACTGCTGCGCCACGGATCAAGGATCACCCGGACCGCTCCAGAGACGCCCGAACCTGCCAACAAACACCACTTTCGCTGTCCTCTAGGCTGCGAACCATGGGATTCTCAGTGCGCCTAGTACCCGGCGTCCGGGTGCGCGTGTCGAGCCGCGGGGTGAGGACAAGCCTCGGTCCGCGCGCCGCGCGGCTCCACCTGGGCGCAGGGGCACCGGGGTTCTCCACCGGTATCGGACCGGTGACGTACTCCACCAGCCTCGGCGTTGCTCGTCGCACCTCCAGCGGCTCGGTCACCCGGTCCGTAGAAGCCGCAAGCAGAGCAGAAGCAGCAGAACAGCTCATCGAGGTCTACAAGCGCATCGACAACCTGCACCGGCAGGAATTCCCACCAGCGACGAGGCCGCTGGCTCCACCGCTGGATGAGATCAACGAGGTAGAGATCTGGAATCTCCACCGAGCGGCACATCTTCAGGGTGTTAGCTGGTTCGCCCGCGACCATCGGCGCCAGGCTCTTGCAAACGCAGAGGCGGATGCTCGGCAGGAGATTGACTGGCACCGATGGCAGCTGGCGACACAACAGGAAGATGCGCAAGCTGTGCTCGACAGGGAGTGGCAATCACTTGTCGACAACCAGCCGGAAGTCGTAATGTCGGCACTGGCCGCCGCTTTTGAGGACAACGACGCCGCCGCTGCTCCTCTGAGTGTCTCTGGCGGTGAAGCAACACTGGTCGTAATCGTGCCTGCTGCCGACGCGATGCCGCAGAGAAAGCCCGACCTTACACCCGCGGGACGACTTACAATCAAGACTCTGCCAAAAAAGGAAGCGGCGGACTGGCATAAGCACGCGGTAGCTGGATGTGTTCTTGTGACCGCTCGTGAGGCGTTTGCAGTTGCGCCCGGTTTGCGCTCGGTCCGATTCGTTGCCGTTGCGGTTGCTGATTCCGATTCTTACGGAAATCATATTCCACATGTACTGGTCGCGGCGAAAATAAATCGCGCCGCGGTCGATGGAGTTCAATGGGCAACGACGGATTCGATACAGGTGCTGAACGACACCTGCACGGACTTGCATGTTCGACAGGTCGGAGTGACGAAGGCGTTCATGCCGCTCGACTTGTCGGATGAGCCCGAACTTGCAGAGCTGCTGGAAGCAATACGTTACGACGACCTCGTCGATTAGCCCGATCGAAGGGCACCCCCGGTGACGCGTGTTTCGCTAAGCATGCCCCATGAACTAAGGAAAGAATATGTCCTCTCAGCCTCCGCCGCGGCCTCCAATCATTAGGTACGTTAGAGATGCTGGCACCGGCGATAAGTCGTTCCTGGTGACGTGGCTGTTCGCACTGCTCCTTGGCTGGTTCGGCGTCGACCGCTTCTACCTCGGCAAAACGGGAACCGCAATCCTGAAGTTGCTGACTTTCGGCGGCTTTGGGATATGGGTGCTCGTGGACCTAATTCTCGTGCTTGCCGGCGCTATGCGGGACAAGCGGGGTCTGCGCCTCCAAGGCTACGAGCGCCACAAGAAAATTGCTCTAATCGTCAGTGCGCTCGTCGTGCTCGTCGGTGTCTTCGCGAACGCCACAGGGGGCACAATTCAGGGCCGAGACGCAAGTGATGCCGGTCAAGTACCTGCAGTTTCGTCCGCTGCTCCTGGCTCCCCTACCGCAAGTCCGACACCGGCCTCCACTATCCCGGCAACGCCAGTCTCATCTCCTAGCGCAACCTTTGCCCCCGAATATTGGCCGCAGGAGGGTGAGGTTCGCGTTCCAATGTTGGTTGGTATGAGACTTAGCGAGGCTGAAAAGCTGGCAAATCGACTCCGGCTTGAGATCAACGCTGAGGACAAGCTCAACGAGCGGAGCATTTGGCGTAAATCTAACTGGACCGTCGTTTCCCAAGACATTTCACCTGGAACTAGTAAAAGCGAAGGTACTATCGTCAGCGTCAGGGCGTTGAAGACTGATGAAGCAGTCAGTGACGTGCAGGAAATGCTTGCAGCTGACCTTCACGCTGAAGAACGTATTTTCTCAGGGAAGATCACTGGACGCCCAGAGGCCGGTGACCTTTCCACGTTGAGGGTAGACGGGGCCACCGTGACCCTGGATCTCATCGAACCGGTCGCTCAAGCCTGTCAGCCCACTCAGAACGGTGTCGAACAAGCTCGGCAGGAAATGGAAATGGCTCTCCCGATCGGGCAGGAAGTACTGGTTGTCATGAGCGAGCCGCACAGGAGTGAAGGGTTCATTCATCGGCTCAACGGCGGCAATGGTGCGGCCAGTGTCGCACCGCCGGGTGGATCGATAAACGAAGAACTAGTCAGAACAGGCTGGTGGCGCCCAAGTGCCTCGAGCATGGAGGGGGGCGTGGGCAAGAATGGTGTAGGCGATGACACTGTGGCTTACATCGATTATGTGCCGCGAGCGTCCATAGCCGATGGAGCCCGACCGTACGCGCGACTCATAGCGCAAGCAGGCAACTCCGTGGCCGCCAATTACATCGGCACTGTAGGAGAATGTCGTCGTGCGCTCGAGATCGAGGTGGCACAGGAAATTGACGCCTGGCGCGAACGAGAAGCGGAATTTGACAGGCGAGCGGCGGAAGCAGAAGAGGAGCGTGAGAACAACTATCGATTTTGCCGAGACGGCGATGGTGATGGGTTCTGTAACGAAGGTTGATCGGTCGGTAACGGTGCCGTCGCTGTCAAGAGTCGCGAGGGCCAGGGGCAGCACGAGGTCCGACTGAGAGTACGCGACAGTAATGTTGCGGTACTTCTGAAGTGTACCCGCGGTCAATAACAGCGGTCGTGCGTAACACCAGCTTCTGCGCGCATCCATCTGACGCGTTCGCCATCCACGGCGCGGAGGAACCCATGCATCAGAGAATCTGACCGTGGATACCCCTACCTTCAAGCAGCGGTTCGAACCGCTGAGGCCCTGTTAGCCATTCAATCGGACCTTAGTTAATCCGTCTCAAACTCATTGGTTGTGAACTTCAAGGTGGTGGCATTTTCACGGACGGTGCGAAGCTGCTGCTCGGAGAAGCCGTCAGTGTGAATGGCGTCGATCGAGAGCGAAATTGTCATATTTGCGCCGGATGCGGCAAGGTGTGCGAGGACCTCGGTGGCAATTTTGGCAAAATCTGCTGAATAGCGTTCGGCGCTGATCGGCGCGCTGCCGACGTATCGCGTTACCACGGTCCTTTTCGTGGGTAGGACCGTCGTCGCATTCCCTGGTACAGCGGAGGGGGCTGCGCCCGAGATGGACGCATCTGCGTTTGACTCGTCCATGCCGCTGCCAGCGATCGCGGCTGTATCCTCGACGCGTTGCGCTTCGGCGAGTGCTGGCGTCACTATCAGAGTGGCATCGGTGACGGGCGCGCGTCCGGTGTCGCCGGGTAGCCAGAGCCCGCTGTAGCGGCCGGTGGTTTCGTCGTATCGGTCGGCGAGGGCGAAGCTTTCGGTCTGCCAGAGCAGCGGCTGATTGTCGATGGCGTCGATGAGAACGTCGCGGGAGCGCAGGCGCGGCATGTACGGATATTGCGCATACAGGCTCCACAAGTCGCCGATAGCGACGTGGCCGGACGACCAGGCGGCGGGCACCTTCGTATCGAGCGCGAGGCGGATCGAGCGGGCAGCGTGCTGGGTGGAGTATGCACCTGCGTTGCCGAGCTTTTTCGCGACGCGCTCGGCAAGCGAACCTGTCTGCCCATCGGCCTTGACCTCTTCCAGCTCAAAGGGCGAGCCGGGGTCGGGAGCAACTGGGTTGAGCACCCACTGGTAAGTCAGGGCGAGCCGGTCGGTGACGGTCCGGCCGAACTGGTCGCGTTTGTCTGTGGCTTGCGCCAGTTGCTGCGGCGTGAGGTTCAACTCGTTCGACTTTTCGGCAATTTCTTTCCATGCCAGGAACGAGCGCGTTGCCTGGTCGAGTTCAGCCAGGCGTTCCTCGTCGGGCGCAAGGAAGACGTTCATGTTGCGGTTAGCGCGATTCGCGGTGCCACGTCGCTCGGTGGCCTGTTGGGCGAAGATGCGCGCGGGCGAGTCGGTCTTTCTGCGACGATGCGGGTAGCGCGGGTGCAGGATGACAAGCCTGGCTTGGTCGGTGTCAGGGATGTCGCCGGAATCAGTCGGGCCGACATGGACGCCCGCGAAGTCAGAGCGCGTGCGTTCCTCGCCGCGCAGTCGCTTCACTATCTCGGCCCACACGTCCTCAGGGTGCAGCGCGTCAGCGGCGTCCTTCGCGCGGCGGGTAATGTTCGCCTGAGTGTCGTACCAGTGCTTGCCCGCCGACGAGTAGTAGTAGGTCGTGCGGTCGCCGAGCTGGCCCAGTGCGGAGTGGAAGTTGCCGACGACATCGCCGGGCACGGCGGTTCCGATGAAGACTCTCTGGGTGTCAATGCCTTTGTGTGCGGTGCCGATGGTCGGAGCCGCACCGAAAAAGACCGTGCGGGCCAGGCGCCTGGTCACCGACCGCTGCCCGAGGACGGGCTTGTCGCTGTCAATGCGGGCGGGCTCGGAGTTTGCCCCGTCGACGTCGGCGTCGATGACTGCCTTCCATGAGTCCTGGAGGTATTGCGTCAGTTCCGCGTTAACGGATGCGACTGAAAGCGGGATCGAGCCGGGCAGGATGAGTGGCCCTTGATCTTCGCCGATCCAAAGCGCGTGAATAACAGCGTTCATCAACCGCAGAACGCCGCGGGTGCGCTGGAACCGCTCCAGCGAAGACCAGTCCTCGTAGAGCCGGTCGAACAGTTCTGGGTGAAGCGGGTAAGTTTGCTGGATACGTCGCCCATAGTGCGGGTCTCGGGCTTCTTTCGGGAACTCAGTGGCGTTCGCTTGGTAAAAATCAGTGAACGCTTTCGCGGTCGCGGCGATCTGCGCGAGCGCCGGCGCATCCTCCGACTCGAACAGCCGCTGCTTCACGATCCGGTACGCCTCATCGCTCGAGGCGGGACGCCACTGGTCAGCCACGCGGCGCACGACGTTCTGAAGGCGATTAAGTGCATCCAGGCCGTTTGAACCCCCGACTTCCTCAGCTGCGCCGGGGACCTCGCCGCTTCGGTCCCCGTCATGCGAAGCGGGAATCGAGATGGCCAGCATCACGCCAGGAATTGACTTCGTAGCCTCAGTCAGGGATTGCGCGAAAGTAAACTGCGTGTCGAACGTGCCGCCCGCGAGATCTTCGCGTCCGTAAAGCTGCCGGGCGTACGCGACCCACTCGTCGATCAGAATTACCGCGGGTGCATACCTCGACAGCAGCACATGCAGGTCGCCGCCGGGGTTGGTGCGCTTTTCATCGTGCTCGCGCACAATGTTATACGCCTCGCGTCCGCCGAGCTGCCACGCCAGCTCGCCCCACAACGTATTCACGCGGGTGCCGTCGTCCTTCGTCTCGCCCTGCGGCGCGAAATGATTGCCAACCAACGCGACCCGACCGGCAGTGATGCCTTCCGTCGGGTAGCCGTTCGCAGCCAGCAGCTCCTGCGCCTCTTGTGGGAACCGGTTAAGCGGCAGGCCGCCAGCCAGGTGCCACAGCACGAGCATTGAGTGGGATTTGCCCCCGCCGAAATTCGTCTGAAGATTAACCACAGGCGAGGCATTCGCATCCCCCGCCAGGCGCTTGACTGCGCGGCTGATCAGATCACGCAGACCCTCGGTGAGGTAAGTGCGGGCGAAGAACTGCGTCGGATCGGAATACTCTCCGCTCGTTGCGGCGGGATTGTGGGCGACTTTGTAAAGATCGGCGGCGAACTCGCTGGACTGAAAGCTGCCTGTCGCCACCTCGTTCCGCGGCTTCAGCACCTGTCGCCACGGGGCCAGCCCCGACGCTCCGGGCACAACTGTCGAGGACTTCAATGCGCGCGTGTCTTGCTTGCCCGTAGCGATCCTGCGCAGGTCGAGTCGGATCGCGTCGACCTTGTCGGCCGCGTACACCTGCCCCACTGAGGCCAGCAGCAGGCGGGCGTAGTCGAGCGCTCGCAGCGCTGCATCGTCATCAAATGAGGCGTTGTGTGCCCACTGGTTCCGCGTCTCCCGCAGAAGGCTCGCATACGCTTCGTGCTCGCGAGTGACGGTCCCCTTGAACGGATACCAGCCTTTCTTCACCCGACCCGTCAGCCCCTCGGTCAGCATTCGAAGCTGCACTGACGGGTCTTCTCGGCTGTATGCCTTGCCGGTGATGCCCTTTTCTTCGTCAGCGAGCTTGACCACCAGAGCCCAATCGGAATCACCGATCTGAGGTTCCAGCACCTCCGCGATGAACGGGTCGAGCGCCTCAGCAAGGATCTCGAACATCCGCCCCATGCGGTCACGGTTTGATGTCGCCATTAGAAGGCCTCCTGACGTCCCAGAATACCGGGGAGCTAGCTAAGGAAATGTGTTCAGCTGCCCCCGATGGCGTGTCGGACGACAATTCCGTCGACGGACGAAGCGCGGCGATGAGGAGCTGGTCTCGATCGTACCGACGGCACAGTGAGACGAACTCCTGGTAAGTCGCCGGCATCGACTCGTCTCTACGTCTTGGCATTACTCAGCAGCTACTCATCGAGCGCGTTAAAGTCGAGCTCGGGGGCGGTACTTAAGGGCATAGTCGTGCGCCCGGAGTCGAGCAGCTCAGACCAGGATGTGGCGATTCCGTTGAATGAGATGGCGTCTTTTGTCCAGCCGTTTTTCTCGGCCACCTGGAACAGCAAGTACGCCAGCTCCTTCACGAGGTCGAGGTCGACCGCGCCGTCGGACCGGCGGCTCGCATTCTGCAGGAACGCACCCGCGGCCGGAATTCCCCTGGTCTCCTGGATGCGAATTGTGTGCTGGAGCGCTTCCCACGAAGAGGTGTGCTGGTCAGCCGCAACGACGTAATCGCTGGGCAACTCGACGGGACTGTAGAGCTGCACCTTACCCGCGCGTGCGCTCAGAATGCCACCACGCTCCATCGCTGAAACCGCGGTGGCACGGGCGCGCGCCAAGTTTTCAGCATCACCGAACGCCCCTGCCTCGTAGCCGTTACTGCGATACCACGCGATGGCGAACCTGGTTGTCGAGTCGAAGTCACCCTCTTGCTCAGTCAGCAGTTCGTCCAGCACCCCGTTGATGCGGGCAAGTGCCGAACGTACCGACATTTCCGAGCCGTCTGACTCGATGACCTTTGTGTACCGTGAGAACACCGCCATGCCCGGCCCGATAGCCGACTGCGGGAGGTCGACAGGCGCGATCCCGCCTTCCTGCAACTCTCGCAGCGCTGGCCCAAGCTCCCGCTTCATCGCCGCAATAAAGCCGCGACGGTCGGTTACTGCCGCATCCATCGGCCGTGGGCGCAACGCCAGAACCACCGACGACGCGAGTGCGTTGGTGCCGGAGCCAATCATGCGGTTGGCAAGTTCGGTTCGAACTGGCCAGGTTGCCGTCACCACCCAACCGGCGCGAACCATGGACCCCAAGATGGTTTCCCATCCCGTAGATGCCTGGCCGCCGTCTTCAGTTTCAGATTGTTTGAATGCGTAGTAGACGGTGATCGGGTACTCGTCGGAGGCCGTCTGTCGAGCGTGAGAGAAAACGCTCTCGAAGCCGGTCTCAAAAAATGCTTTAGCACCATCCGTACCGCCGTGTCGGTAGGGGTTAGCAACCAGCTCCTCCGCCTTTGGGACAAGCACCGTCCCGAAGATTCCAGGGTGAATCGAACGCAAGGATCGTCGGAGCCATACATAGAAAAAGTCAGACAGCTCCGAGTAGCTGATGTTGTCGTAGTACGGGGGGTCGGTCGAGATGACAAACGAGTTCAATACTCGAGATGCTGCGTCTGCCTGGCGCGCTTCACCCGCCTTCCCCGCTGGCAGACGTTCGACGGCGTTGGCCACCTGGATCATGCTCTCGGCGAGGGTGCCGCTCGATTTTGCGAAGAAGTTGGCCTCCGCAAAATCCCACGCCATGGCAATAGCTTGTCGAGCGAAAATGCCACGCACCTGCTCCTTAGAAGGGCTGGAGTCCCACGTTGTTACCGCGGAGTTCCGATCACTAATTCGGTCTGCGGCCAAGCCGAGATACGTTGCAACCGCATCCGCATATCCTTCCGCTCCACTGCCGCCTGCTTCGAGACGGGAGCCATCAGCAATGCCAGTGGCCAACGCATCTGCAAGAACGCGCTCCCGGGCTTCTGACACAAGATCGCTAAACGTAGTGAGCGCCGTCAGCTGGCGATTGGTAAACAAAGAAAAGAACGTCGTCATGCCATAATTGGGCGTCTTGAAGTCCCGTGGGTTCGCGGCGAGCGTCCCTTCAGGTAGATCGCTGGGCTTGGCGACCTGAGCGGCGGTGCGAGCTACGTCGTCGGGTGCCAGGTAGATACGAGAACGGTGCCCTTCAGCGACCGTGGCAATGAGCACACGCCCGAGGCCCACGGCTTTGCCCCGTTCTCGAATGTACGAGAGCGACACGGCGGTCTTGCATGCGATACAGGTCGCCCCAGTCCTCCCGATGGTTCCGTCCTCGTTTGCGCTCGGACCTCGGTCGGCATCGTGACCAATATCGAAGTCGACCTTTCCGTCGACTACGTGAGGCACAACATATGCTTCTTTGCCCTTCTTTTTCCCAAGCCACCACGAGCGCGCAAGGGGCATTTCGATGCCGCAGGCTGGGTTCGGGCAGGTGACCGTGCGCGCCCAGATCCACGCAATGACGGTCGCTTCGCCACCGCCTGGAAGCTTTGCCTTTGGGTAAAGATGGCCAATGCGCTTCCGCGCCTCGTCACGCATCCACTCACCGTACCGTCGTACGTCTTCCGCGAGGCCTGTTGCCTTAGGCCATTCAGCGCGAGTACCCGCCGCGCCGGGAAACACCGGCTCGCGCCCGGAAAACTTTGGAGGGATTTCAATGAGAGCCTTGTTGATGAGCACGGCGACGGGGTTGAGGTCGCTTGCGTGTGCTTCCAGCCCGAGGCGCTGTGCCTCCAGCGGGATGGTGCCGCCGCCTGCGAAGGGGTCGAGGATCGCGGGCGGATTTCCGTTTGTGGACCTCATGATCTCGGCGCGTACGGCATCGAACAGGGCTTCGTTGCCCAGGTTGTCCCAATCGACCATGCGAGTGATGAGGTCGAACAGGCGCTCGCGCTCCTGTTTGATGCGGTGGCCAGCCCAACGTTCGGGGTCTTCGTGTCCCTTCTGCTGGGCCTCGGCGAGGAACTCCTCCTCGCGCACCGACGGGTCATCGACGAGCTGTGCGAACAGCACTGCTCGCGCTGTCGCCAGCGGTCGACGTGCCCACCACAAGTGCAGCGTGCTCGGATGCCCATAGCGGATCGACTTCTCGCGCGCCGACTGCTTGTTGATTTCGTCGAGCGGGATCGAGACCTCGATCAGCTTGCGCTTGGTTGTCACGTGATCCTTTCGATGCGCTCGCGCGCTTGGTGTACTCGACTTGGGAGTCTACCGGCGGGGTTAGAGACGACCGACATGGCCTGAGGCTGTGCGAGCTGCGGGTGGGTTTGCGGGAACGTCGCCTTAGAACGGTTCCCCGCCGCGTGCCCACCAGTCGTTCCAGGAGAGGTTTTGGGACACGACATCAAAGTCGGTGAGCCAAGCGGGTTCGACGCCCTTGAAGGCGTTGCCGATGTAATGCACTTGGTCGTGCTGGGGGCCGTGGGCGCTTACGCGCACAAGGGCGAGCCGGTGGTCAGGCGCAGCGTTGAGTGCGGTGAGCACCTCGGTACGGGTGATGGTGAACGTGGGGGACCCTTCGACGCGGGCCTTGACCTCGATGCGGATGCCTGCCCCTTCCGCAGATTGAGAGAGCACGTCGAAGCCGGGGTTATCGTGCGCCTGCTCTTCGGGCGAACGGCCCAGGGCGCGCTCGGCGGCGAGCACGGCGTCGACGCCCCGGCGTTCGATCGCCGCGCGGGCAAGGGCGCTTGCTGCCGCGTTGTTGGGCGCCCCAGGCTTGACGGTTGCGGGCATGATGAGAGCGATGGCGGTGATGCGCGGGGTGACAGGTGACATGGCGAGCTGCCGCTCGATGATCGCGAGCCGAGTTTCGCGGCGCTGTTCCAGCTCCTCGGCGCGGCGGCGAAGCGTTTCGGCGGAGTAGCGCACCTTTTTGCCGGCGGCGGCGTCCGCGTCGGTTTTCAGTGCCTCGGTGTACAGGCGGTTGACCTCGCGCGTTAGTCGGATGGCGACGCGCTCGCGGACGCGCTCGTACTCGTGCGTGCGACGGGTCGTTACGTCGGCAGCAAATACGGGGAGTTGCTCGGCAATCACCCAAGAGACGGCATCTTTCTCCCGCTGGGTGAGCCACGGCAGGCTCATGCCCGCGACGCGCAGTAGTTCGTCGGCGGAGGCGTGGTCAAGGTAGGGGGCGGTGCCGGCCTCGCGCACGATGCCGTCGGCGTCGACGAAGGAGTACCCGAATCGCTTGCTGACAGTCTGTCCGGTGGAATCGCGGACTTCGTTAAGCACGCCGACGAGCAGGGTCGGCTCGTTCACCGCGTCCGAGGTGAGCACAGTGCCGCGGTCGAGCACCGGGCCATAGTGGTCGATGACGAGCTGGAGCGTCGAGTCGTGCAACGGGTGGCCGGGAGCGAGCAGTTCGGCGCGGGCGGTGTCCTGCACGTCAATAGTCGCGGTGTCAAAGGTGATCCGCTCGTAGCGGCGTGCGACGGGTGCGCGCCCCGCGCGTTCACGAATGGTCGCGGGGACATGGGTGATCTCATAGCGGCCCTTCTCGCGTCGCTCGATGCGCCCGCCTGCCCGGTTGAAGGCCTCTAGGAAGGCATCGCGGATGAAGTGCGGCTGAAGGCGTTTGGCCCTCGCGTCCTCCATCTGGCGGCGTAGTACCTCCAATTCGAGGGGTGCGAGGGCTTCGCTCGCGAGGGCTTCATCGTTAAGCAGTTCTTGGAGCCCAGCGGAAACGCCTTCGTCGATGACCTCCCACATTTTCGCTTTCACGTCGGGCTGCTCGCCGTAGCGGATCGCGTCGCGCAGCACGCGGGAAAGCGACAAGTCGCCGAGCGAGGTGCCGAGCACATTGAAGATTTCGCCACCGTAGGCGGCGCGCTGTTCCTCAATTTTCTCGAGCAGGCGAATGAACACCTCGCCCTCGCGGGTGTCCTCGGCAACGAGGTTCCATAGGCGGCACACCTCGGTTTGCCCGATGCGATGAATTCGGCCGAACCGCTGCTCTATGCGGTTTGGGTTCCATGGCAGGTCGTAGTTGACCATCAGGTGCGCGGCCTGAAGGTTCAATCCCTCTCCGGCGGCGTCGGTAGCGACGAGGATCTGCACCTCGGGGTTCGACGTGAACTCGGCCGTGACTCGGCGGCGTTCGTAGCGGGGCACTGCGCCGTGGATGGAGACCACGGCCTCGCGTCTGCCAAGCAGCTGCGTGATGCGACGCTCCAGATAGTTCAGAGTGTCGCGGTGCTCGGTGAAAACGATGAGCTTGCGCGGCTTGCCCGCGGGTGTCGTGAGCACTTGGCTCTCGATCACTCCACGCAGTTCGCGCCATTTCACGTCCTGCTGCGAGTCCAGCAGCCTCCGCGCGTACTCGGTCAGTCTTCGAAGATCGGCGATTTCGGTCTCCAACTCGACTGCGGTGCGCGCTGCGGTCGCCGCGTCGACGAGTTCCTCCTCGGCCTCCTCCAACTCGGCGGCGTCGAGTTCGTCAGTGTCGAAGTGGCCGCTGGCTTGATCGTCACCAAGTAGGGATAGGAGGGCTTCGCGCGGCGGAGCTTCGAAAACGCCGTCGAGCAATTCGGTGCGGGTGCGTTCTAGCCGTTCGGTCCGCCGGCGCAGTGATTCGAAGATCGCCTCGGGGCTCGACGCGAGACGACGTTGGAGCACGGTGAGGGCGAAGCCCACCGTGTTTCTCCTTTTGCCCTCCAGTCGGTCGGCCAGGTTCATCCCGTTTCGGACGTACTCGGTGACCTCCTCGTAGAGGAACTGCTCGTCTGGCGACAGACGGTACGCAGCGGTCTCCGCGATTCGCTCGGGGAACAGCGGCCGCCCCTCAAAGGTAACCAGCTTTTCCTTCACCATGCGCCTCATCAGCCCATCGGCTGTGCCGGTTTGGGCGTGACGGTCACCGGGACCGGCGAAACGATCGCGGTCGAGCAGCGAGAGGAAGGTCTGGAAGTCCTCCTCCTTGCCGTTGTGCGGGGTCGCCGTCATCAGCAGGAAGTGCCGGGCGCGCTCGCTCAGAAGTTCGCCGAGCTGGAAACGCCTTGATGGCTTCAGCTCCCCGCTGAACCACGACGCGCTCATCCGGTGAGCCTCGTCCACAACGACCAGATCGAACTCTGCCTGCTCCACCTGTTCTAGCAGCACCTCGTTGCGGGCGAGCTGATCCATCCGCGCAATCAGCAGCCGCTTCTGTTCGAACACACTCTTGCCTGGTGCTGTGTTCTCCGCGCCGGGCGCGAGAATTTCGAACTCTAGGCCGAACTTCAGCGCGAGCTCATCTTGCCATTGCTCCACCAGCCCACCAGGGGCCACCACCAGGCAGGTGCGCACGTCGTCTCGAAGGATCAGCTCCTTGATGTAGAGCCCGGCCATGATCGTCTTGCCCGCGCCGGGGTCATCCGCCAGCAAGAACCGCAGTGGCGTGCGCGGCAGCAGTTCGCCGTACACCGCGCGGATCTGATGCGGCAACGGTTGCACGTCACTCGTTGCCACCGCGAGCATTGGGTCGTGCAAACCTGCGAGCATGATGCGCTGTGCCTCGGCCGCCAGGCGGAAGTCGCGCGGTTCGGCATCGAACGGACGGCCCGAATCCAGGTGCAGTGAGATCTTCGCCTCGTCGTCTCGAAACAGCACCACCTGGCCTAGTGCGCCGTTGTCGTCCCGATAGGTAACCTCGACCGCGTTTGAGCCATGCATCTGGGCCGCCAGCACAGTCACGGCGCGCCCAGGCACGATGCCGGCCAGTCGCGCAGTCGCGGTGAGGTCTTCTAAGAGCACGAGAGTCCTTTCGCGGCGGTTGAGCCTGGGGGTTTGGCGTGGACGAAATCACAGAGCTACGCGGCCGCGAACTCGACGTCGACTGGTGGTCAGGCAGACCAAGGTTGGCAGCTCTCGCACGCCCCTGTGTACACGAACCTGCGGAGCTGTCCCCAGCCTGCCCCGTCTGCTCGGCCGTCCTTTCGCGGTTAGCTTCTGTGGGCGCCGGAGGAGCCCTGTCGTGAGGCGCGCCTGCTCGCTACCAGCAACGGCTCGGCACCGGAAGTCGAACCGTCCCGCGGAGCAGCTTCCCGTCTACGTCTGCCAGGGCTGCGGATCCGCGACGCTCCCGTGCGTGGCTGTGGGCTGCGGCAACATGGCGGTGCGCGAGCGCGGCGCTCTGCGCGTCCCCCAGTTCTGCGCCGAGCACAAGCACGAGATCCCGGGCTTCGAGAAGGCCCAGGGGACCTTCGGCGAGCTGCACGACTACGAGGCCTTCCTCGAATACGAGAAGCCCGACCTCGACGCGACCTCCAAGATCATCGTGGGCGGCATCGCTGTCCTCGCGATGGCGGCGCCGGTCGCTCTCCTCGCCGCTCCCGCCATCGGCGGCGCGATCGGCTCGCTCGGCGTCTTCGGCGGATTCACCGGCGCAGCGGCGAGCTCACACGGACTCGCGCTGCTCGGCGGCGGCACCCTCGCAGCGGGCGGGCTCGGCATGGCCGGCGGCACGGCGGTCGTGACGGCCGTCGGAGCGGCGGTGGGAGGTGTCCTCGGGGCATCGGTCGCGAACGCCTACCTGAGCGAGGACAAGTCGTTCCAGATCGAGCTGCTCCGTCCGGGAACGGGCGGCGTCCCCGTGGTCGTCGCTAACGGGTTCCTCACCGACGGTGAGGGAGACCGATGGGGCAAGTGGAAGTCGATCGTCGACTCCCGCTACCCGGACTCGCCCGTCTACCGCGTCCGATGGGGGTCGAAGGAGTTGCGGGATCTGACGGATCTCGCCCTGGGCGCAGCAGGCAAGGGCGTCGCCATGGGGCTGCTCAGAGGAGCGTGGTCTGGTGGGCTTCATCCCAGCGTCCAGCAAGCTGCAGAACATCGACGTCTCGGATCGTGTCCAGACGCACTTCGAGTATCAGGACAACGTCGAGCTCCACGACGCCGTCTGAGCGGTGCCGGGCGGGAGGTCGGTGACCTCTCGCCCGCGATCAGTCGATCCGCTGGTCCTTGGTCCATCCGCGCAGGACTCGCCGACGACCGCCGGCTCGGCCGTTCGGCCCTCGAGGGACGAGCGCTGTCCGAGCTAGCGCCCGTCCCCACCCAGCCGCTCACTCATCCCCGCGACCTCCTGCCACGCTCCGGTCGCCCGTTCCTCCGCCGTCGTTTCCCGCAGCAGCGCGATGAGCCGCTCCCGCAGCCGCAGCTCTGCGGCCGTCATCGCGCTCTCGTGCCCCCGCGCGAGGAGGTACGAGTGAGCGTCCGTCGCGAAGGCGGCGAGGGCGTCGAGGAAGATCTCGAGGACGCGTGCGGCCTCGCCGACGCGGGACGGATCGCGGGGCACCGGCAGCATCGGCACGAGCCGCAGCCTCCCCTGCCAGAGGCGCTCGTCGAGCGGGTCGGCGAAGAGGGTGAGCGCGGTCGCGAGCGTTCCCG
The DNA here is from genome assembly GCF_002932315.1 of Rathayibacter sp. AY1C9. NCBI lineage: Bacteria > Bacillati > Actinomycetota > Actinomycetes > Micrococcales > Microbacteriaceae > Rathayibacter > Rathayibacter sp. AY1C9. Next base: position 43,392 of record NZ_PSVZ01000012.1, on the reverse strand, counting down.
AGGCGGAGGAGGGGAACGCGCGGCGGACGTCGTGGACGATCTCGTGGAAGTGGTCGTCGGTGAGGCCGAAGCCGACGAAGAGCAGGTGCCGGGTCGCGAGGGTGGCCTTCACGATCGAGGAGAGTGCGCGGCGGGAGGAGTCGAAGCCGAGGTAGTCGTCGCGGGTGAGGACGATCGAGGACGGGTCGTCGACGGTGCCGTGGAGCTTGAGCAGCCAGCGCTCGTGGTCGCCCTCGTGGTCGCCGGGGATGACGGCGCGGGGGACGCCCGCGTCCTCGGACGCCGTCTCGAAGAGGCGGTCGTAGTTGAGCGTGATGGCCTGCTCGGAGTCGATCGCGGTGAGGAGCGCCGGAGCGAGACCGTACCGCTCGAGGGATCCGATCTCACGGGCGACGGCCTCGGCGAACCGTCCGGGCTGCTCCTCGTCGAAGAGCGTCGCGAGGTAGGACGCCTGGTCGAGCACGTTCTTCCCGCTGAGGACCGCGGACGTCTCGGAGTCGAGCCCGATCTCGCGGCCGAGCTCCTCGAGCAGTCCGTCCCAGGAGGGGCCGCCGGCGCTGACGCTGGTCCCGGCGCCGAGGAAGGGCACGAGCCGGCGGCGCCGGGCGCGCTCGGCGAGGCTCTGCGCCTCCTCGAGGGCCGGAGCCTCCAGCTCGAGCCAGGACGTCGCGGGATCGAGTCGCCGCCTGGACTGGGCGAAGGCGTGGACGTCGGCGCGGAGGGTGACGATCGCGATGTCGACCTGGAACGCCTCGGCGGCCTCCCGCAGCACGCGGAGCTGCTGGGCGAGCACGGCGTCGCGGAGGGTCCCTGATCCGCCTCCCGCCGTCGCGAAGAGCGGCACGGCCAGGAGCGGCAGCGGCCGCCTCGTGCGCCGATCCCTCGTCGCCGTCCGCGCGGCGACCTCGACGAAGGCCCGGAGGCGGCGGGCGATGTCGGCGAGTCCTTCGCTGTCTTCGGCGTCGCGCACGGCGTGATCGGGGACGGCGGTGAGGACGGGAGTGGGCTCGCCGTCGCGCGGCGCGAGCGGCAGTGCCGCCTGTCGGCCGTCCGAGAACTCCGGAGTCAGCGCGGCGCGTGCGCGATCCTCCAGCTGCGGGACCCCGCGCCAGAAGTCGGTGAACGAGAGGAAGCGGTCCGTCGGCAGGAGCCACGCGTCGCAGGCGAAGTGGAGGAGGCTTCCGCGGGTGACGAAGAGATGAGGTCGAGGCACGGCCTCTTCCTATCAGCATCGCTGAGTCGCCCGGGAGGGCTCGTTCTCCGCATCGAGAACGAGCCCTCCCGGGCGACTCGGTGAGAGGGCCGGGAGTCACGCGAGCATCCGATGCCGACGCGAGGCCGGCGTCAGCGCCCCAGCACTCCCGCGTACACCACCAGGTACTCGTCGACCATCCGATCCACCGCGAAGCGGCGGCGCGCCGTCTCTCGCACGGCCGCGCGGTCGAGGAGCCCGACCCGCTCGACCGCGGCGACCGCCTCCTCCCGTGACGACACCGCGAACCCGGTGACGCCCTCGTCGATGATCTCGGCCATGGATCCGCGGCGGTACGCGATCACCGGCGTCCCGCACGCCATCGCCTCGACGACGGAGAGGCCGAACGGCTCGTCGAAGCCGATCGGATGCAGGAGCGCGAGCGCCCCGCCGAGCACGAGGGCGCGCTCCTCCGGCCCGACCGAGCCGCGGTAGACGACGCGAGTCCCGTCGACGAGCGGCTCGACCTCCTCGCGCCAGTAGCGCTCGTCCTGGACGATGCCGCAGATCACGAGTCGCCGCCCGGCCGCGGCGGCGATCCGGACCGCCTCCGCCGTGCCCTTGTCGGGGTGGATCCGGCCGAGGATCACGAGGTCCTCTCCTCCGGATCCGGCGGGGAAGCCGTCCACGTCGATCCCGTGGTGCACCGTCGCCGCGTAGTCGAGCTCGGGGGAGCGGTCGCTGTCCGAGATCGACACCAGGTGCTCGGTGCGCGGGTGCCGCAGCGCCTCGCGGTAGGCGGGCAGGATCTCGGGCCCGGAGAAGCCGTGCACCGTCGTCACCAGGAATACGGCCGCGGCGGCGTCGACGTCGACGCAGCGGCGGATCAGGAGGCCGGCGCCGCGAGTGGCGTCCTCGCGGCCGTGCCCGGCGGGGAGGACCTACTCGAGGAGGAAGGCGCGCCCGTTGATCAGCAGCGTGTCGCCGTCGGTCGCGGCGAGAACGCCGAATTCGTCGACGGAGCGGGTGGAGTCCCCGGCGGTGTCCGAGGTCGCGGCGACAGCGGGAGTGGCTGCGGCGGCGGTGAGGAGGAGCCCGCAGGCGAGTGCGGTGATCACGGTCGTGCGGTTCATCGGCGTCGTCCTTGGCGTCGTGGTGGGCCGCCTCTCGTGGAGGCGGCGGGAACTGGTTCCGAGCCTAGGGCGCCGAGCCCGTCAACGCCCTGGGTCGTTCCTTGGGTTCAGCTATGAAGTACCGTGCAGCCATGCCCTGGGGACGCCTCTACTTCGCCGTGCAGGCCCTCGGCGGCGCGGCCTGGTGGGTCGCCGTGGCGCTCGTCCCCGCCGTGCGGATCGCGACGCTCGGCAGCCTCGATCCCGTCCCTGTCGCGGCACTCGACCTCCCGCTGTTCGTCGGCGCCTCCGCTCTGGCCGCCACGGGCATCCGCTGGGCGGCCGTCACCGCGACGGCCTGGACGCTCCTCGTCGCGGTCGCCCTGGCCGTCTGGGCCACCCTGACGGGGGAGGCGGGCTGGGGCGTCGTCGCGATGATCGCCGCGGCGGGCGGCTCCGTCGTCGCGGCGTGCCTGCTCCTGCTCGGCCGGGTGCCCACGCGCTGGATCGCCTCCGGTCCCTTCTCCTTCCGGGTCGCGACCGCGGGCCGCCGACCCGGATCGCACCTCGCCGCGACCCTCGGGCAGATCGCGGTGTTCTGGGGTGGCGCGCTGGTCGTCGTCCCGCTGGTGATCGCCGCGCTGGAGGAGCGCTGGGGCGTGGGCCTCGGAGCGGCGCCGCCCGCGGTCGTCGGCGCCGGCGTCCTGCTGCTGGTCGCGGCGAGCGCGCTCGGGATCTGGTCGGGGCTCACGATGTCGCTCCTCGGCGACGGCACGCCGCTGCCGATCGCGATGACCAACCGGCTGGTGATCGCCGGGCCCTACCGCTGGGTCCGCAACCCGATGGCGGTCGCCGGCATCGTGCAGGGAGCGGCGGTCGGGCTGCTGCTCTCGTCGTGGCTGGTCGTGCTGTACGCACTCCTCGGCGCCGTCGTCTGGAACCAGGCCGTGCGCCCGCTGGAGGAGGCGGACCTCGCCGCCCGCTTCGGCGCCGACTTCGAGCGCTACCGCTCGCGCGTCCGCTGCTGGGTGCCCCGCCGCCCGGAGCCGCTGCCGCGCCGGGGGTAGCCGCTGCCGCAGTGCGGTCGTCGAGGCGTTCCGCTCACGCCGGGACACCGCCGCCAGGCCGGCGTCTCGCCGACGAGGGCGGTGTCTCGAGGTGCCGGACGCGCCTCTCGCGACGGCGACGCGCCTCGCCCGCCGACCCCGTCACTCCGCGGTGCGCCCGCGCCCCACCACCGCGGCGACCAGCCCCGCCGAGACCGCGGCCAGCGCGACCAGCACCCCGCCCACGCCGAGCGTCCCCGCCACGAGCGGAGTCGCGAGCGCCAGCGCGACACCGGGGAGCGCCAGGCGCGCGGGCATCGGCTGGTGCTCGCCGAGCGGCGCGTGCACCGCCCACAGGGTCAGGACGAAGACCGCGACCGGCACCGCGACGGCCGCGCCGATCACCGTGTCGGACGCCTCGAGGTGGCCCGCGGTCGCGGCGACGGCCGCCTCCAGCCCGGATCCCAGCGCCGCGAGGGCCGCGAACGCCGCGAAGTGCGCGTAGCCCCAGCGGTAGGAGAGGCCGCGCCGCCGCTCCAGCAGCTCGCCGGAGGGATGCGAGAACGACAGCCACCACAGCGCGAACACGATCACCAGCCCGCAGGCCGCGACCAGCACGAGCGAGGTGCTGACGCCCGCCTCCGTCACCGCCCGCTGCACGCCCATCACCGCCGCGAGGACGCCCTCGCCGAGCAGGATGATCGTGAACAGCCCGTACCGCTCGGCGACGTGGTGCGGATGCCAGTTCGCGTCGCCCGCCCGCTGCGCCCAGAGGGGCACGGCCAGCTCGCAGGCGACCAGGAGCAGGAAGCTCACCACCCCGACCTCCTCGGGCAGGAGCAGCCGCAGCAGCCAGCCGACCTGCACGATCGAGAAGCCGACGGCGTTGCGCACGGCGGAGGTGCGGTGCTCCGGAGTGGACACGGCGACGCGGATCCACTGGCTCACCAGCGCGAACCGCATGATCGCGTAGCCGATGGTGATCGCCCGGTAGTCGCCGTCCTCGAAGCCGGCCGGCACTCCCGCCGCGAGCACCAGGACGCCGCCCATCTGGGCGAGGGTCAGCAGCCGGTAGGGCACGTCGTCGGTGTCGTACCCGGAGGCGAACCAGGTGAAGTTCATCCACGCCCACCAGATGGCGAAGAACACCATGCCGAAGGGGAGGAGCCCCTCGGCGAGGTGCCCCTCCTCGGTGGCGTGTGCGAGCTGCTGGGCGATCTGCGCGATCGCGACGACGAAGGTCAGGTCGACGAGCAGCTCGAGCGGACTCGAGACGCGGTGCGCCTCGTCGATCGCGCGCGGCTGCATCCGCACGCGGAGGGGGTGCGCGGGGGAGGCGGGCATGCGCTCATCCTGCACCCGGAGGGCTTCTGCGCGAGTGCCGCGCCCGCCTCCCGCGACCCTCGGCGCCCGCCCTCGCACCGAGTGTCCAGAAGTCGTCGCACTCGAGCGCGAGTGCGACGACCATCGGACACTCGCGGGCGGCCGGACCTCGCGCGGCCGGGCTCACACTCGCCGGGTACGTCGCAGCCGCGCCCCGCCCCGGCTTGCGCAGGACCCCCGCCTACGATGGGTCGGGATGTCCCCCGAATCCGCGCTCGCCGCCCCGACCCGCGCGTCCCCGGGCGCCCGGCGGTCGCGGCGCGGGCCGCTCCTCGGGCTCGCCCTGGTCGCCGTCCTCGTGGCGACGCGCCTGCTCGCCCCGGACGCGGCGGGCGACGCCCTCTCGGACGCGGTGCGCGACTTCCTCACCCTCTCGATCAGCGTCGTCATCGAGTCGCTGCCGTTCGTGTTCCTCGGCATCGTCCTCTCGATCGCGGTGCAGCTGTGGGTGCCCGAGGCCGTGCTGCTGAGGATCCTGCCCAAGCGGGCGCTCCCGCGGCGGCTCGTGATCTCGCTGCTCGGCGTGCTCCTCCCGGTCTGCGAGTGCGGCAACGTGCCGCTCGCGCGCGGGCTGATCGTCAAGGGCCTCTCGGTGTCGGAGTCGATGACGTTCCTCCTGGCCGCGCCGATCGTGAATCCGATCACCATCGTCACGACCTACCAGGCCTTCGGCTGGGCCGACGGGATCCTCGTCTGGCGCATCGTCGGCGGCTTCGCGATCGCGAACCTCGTCGGCTGGATCTTCAGCCGCCACTCCGAGCCGATGAGCCTGCTCACCGACCGCTTCCGCGCGGCGTGCGAGGCGAGCGAGCGGCCCTCCCGCTCCCTCCGCGACCGCTCTCGGCGCAGCGTGCTGCTGTTCGCCGAGGAGACCGGGGCGATGATGCCGGCGCTGTTCGTCGGCGCCGCCATCGCGGGGCTGATCCAGGTCGGCGTCTCGCGCGACGTGCTGACCACGCTCGGCGGCGACCCGCTCTGGTCGGTGCTGGCGCTGATGGTGCTCGCCTTCGTCATCTCGATCTGCTCGAACGTCGACGCGTTCTTCGTGCTCTCGTTCGGCTCCACGTTCCTGCCGGGAGGCATCATCGCGTTCCTCGTCTTCGGCCCGATGATCGACGTCAAGATGCTCGCGCTGCTCCGCACCACGTTCTCGGCCGCGACGCTGGTGCGCGTCACCGTGCTGGTCGCCCTCGCCGCGGCCGTGCTGGGACTGGCGGTGAACTATGCGCTCTGAGCGCCTCCTCGCCCGCTGGAAGGGCGTCGTCCTCAGCCTGATCGGCGTCGTCTCGACCCTGTGGCTCGCGGCGACCGGCCGACTCGGCCTCTACATCCACCCCCGCTACTTCGAGTTCTCGGTGGTGCTCGCGGTGATCGCCGGCGTGCTGCTGATCGCGGCGTTCGCGGTGGTGCCGGGAGCGGAGGAGGACGCGCACGCGCACGATGACGACGTCGAGCACCTCCACGCCCCCGCGCCCGCCCGCCCCTGGCGCCGGGTGGTCGCGGTCGCGGCCGGAGTCGCGGTGATCGCCTCCGCCGCCGTCGCCCTGCTCGTGCTCCCGCCGGCCGCCCTCACCGCCTCGACCGCGACGCAGCGCGAGGTCAACACCAGCGCCGTCGACGCCTCCGTGACCGCCGCGGCGCCCACCGGCGACACGGCCTCCTTCAGCGTGCGCGACTGGGCGACCCTGCTGCGTCAGGGCGCGAGCGAGCAGTTCCTCGCCGGCCGCACGGCGACGGTGAGCGGATTCGTGACCCCCGACGCCTCCGACCCCGAGAACGTCTTCTACATCGCCCGCTTCGTCGTCACCTGCTGCGCGGTGGACGCGCAGCCGGTGGGCGTGCCGGTCTACCAGGCCGGCTGGGCCGACACCTGGTCGGAGGGGCAGTGGCTGGAGGCGAGCGGCGGCTTCGGCGCGAACCCGAGCGTCACCAGCGCCGAGGCGGTCGTGCTGGAGCCGGAGGCGGTCACTCCGATCGACGAGCCGGCGATGCCGTATGTCTACTGAGCGCGACGCGAATCCTGAGCGCGGCGCGTCTCCTGAGCGCGGCGCGTCTCTCGAGCCCGGCGCGTCTCCCGGCGGCGGCACGTCGGCGCAGAGCGGGCGACGGTCCGAAGGCGGCGCGCGGCGCGCTCCCGGCCTTGACTCCGCAGGCGCCTCCCGCTTCCCCCGCCTGTTCTGGGCGGTCGTCGCGGTGCTCGTCCTCGCGGTCGGAGGCCTGACCGCCGCCACCGTCGCGAAGGGGCCCCGGGTCGCCTCCCTCGAGGTCAGCACCGACGGCGTGGTCGAGCGCGACGGCTCCCGCGCCCGCCTGCACCTCGACCAGGCTCTCGAGCCCGACGCACTCGACCGCGTCCGCGTCGCTCCGGACGCCCCGCACACCGCCGAGCTCGACGGCGGCGTGCTCACCGTCACCTTCACCGACACCCTCCGCTACGCCACCCGCTACGAGATCGGGATCGACGACGCCCGCAGCGCCGCGACCGGCTCGGCCGCCGACGTCTCCGCCTTCTTCACCACGAAGGACCCCGACCTCTTCACCCTCGATCGCACCGCCGACGACCCCTCGCAGCCCGACGCCGTCCGCGTCCGCCCGCTCTCCGGAGGCGACGCCCGGGTCCTCGTCACGGCCGACCGGATCCAGGACTACGCCGTCGTCGGCCCGGTGCTGGTCGTCGTGACCATCGAGCCGGACGACACGAACCTCCTCCGCACGGTCACGCTCGACACCGGCTCCGAGGGCGTCATTCCGCTGCCCGGCCCCGGGACCGTGCGCGAGCTGCACTCCTCGCCCGAGAAGGGCGTGCTCGGCTGGACCTTCACCGGGCAGGCGCCGTCGGGCCCGCTCGACCGCGCCCTCTACTCCTACGACCTCACCGACCAGAAGGCCGAGGCGGTCCCCGTGGTCGGGATCGACGGCGGGCCGCTGCGGGCGCGCGACTGGATGTTCGTGCCCGGCACCACCTCCGTCGTCACCCACTCGCTCGACGACACGGTGCTCCTGCTCGACCTGCTGACGCCCGGCTCGATCAGCCCGCTCGGGCAGCACGCGGAGCTGCGCGGATTCGTGCCCGGCGCGAACCGGCTCGTGGTCGCCGATCCGGAGTCGGGCTCGCTGATCGACCTGGCCGACGGCTCGGTCGAGACGCTCGCCCTCCCCCCGGCGGACGTGAGCGCGACCGCGTCGCCCGTGCAGATCCTGCTCCTCGACTCCGGGAGCTACGTCGAGCTCGAGGCCGAGTACGCGCCGGAGACGGGGGCGACCCAGTACTCCGTCGTCCGCGTCGACGCGTCCGGCACCTCGGAGGTGTTCCGCACCTCGCCGACGGGGCGCATCCGCGGCGTCTGCCTCTCGCCGAACGGGCAGTACCTCGCCGTCGAGACCGTCTCGGTCGAGGGCAGGCCGGACGACTACCCGGGCGAGCCGGGCTTCAGCGCGACCTCGACCGTGCTCGTCGACCTCGGCACCGGCGACACCGCGCGCAGTGTCAACGGGCGCTCGCGCGACTGGTGCGCGTAGGGGGCCGACCTGACGACCGGTTCGTCCACCTGACTGATTGCTGGCGGCCCGGAAGTACCGGATCGTTCAGCAGATCATCGAGAACGACCAGCGCGCCGAGCTGAGCGTCGCGGACCGCACCGCCGCGTGGGCGCAGCTCGCGTTCGAGGGCGTGTCCGCCGCAGCGATCGCCAAGCGCACCGGCACCAAGACCGACGCGGTGTAGAAGGGCCTCGCGGTCGCGGAGTCCGCGACCGTCACATCCGTTCTGCACGAGCACGAGCTGACCCTGGACCAGGCGGCGGTGCTGTTGGAGTTCGAGGACGACGCCGACGCCCGCGCGACCCTGATCGAGGTCGCCACCCACGACCCGGCGCAGTTCGAGCACACCGCGCAGACCCTCCGCGACGAGGCCGCGCACCAGGCGCTCCTCGCGGCGACCGCCGCCGAGTACACCGGCAACGGATTCCAGACCCTCACCCGCTCCGACGCCTACGGCGACCAGGCGACGTGGACGCCCATCCGGCAGCTGCGCGGCGAGGACGGCAAGAGCGTCACCCCCGAGCAAGTCGCGGCCGTTCCCGGCCGCGGAGTGCTCATCGACACCAGCTGGCGCGGTGAGGTCGAGGTCACTCTCCTGGTTCAGGACCCGACCGCCGCCGGATTCACCTACGCCTACGGAGCCCCCGAGCAGCCGCAGACCGTGGAGGAGGCCGAGGAGGAGCATGCCGAGAAGTCCGCGGAGCGGAAGGTGCTCATCGCCAACAACAAGGCGTGGAACGCGGCCGAGAAGGTGCGCCGCGAGGGGATCGCGACGTTCCTCGCCCGCAAGACCCTCCCCAAGGACGCGGATCGCGTCATCGCTCTCGGCCTCACCGCGCACCGGTTCGCGGTGTCGTCGGGGATGAGCAACGGCAGCGATCTCGCGCACGCGCTGCTGCGCATCGAGCGTCCCTCCGGCTACCGCGTCGACGCCCTCGCGGCGCTGGTCGAGGCGAACCCCGCGAAGGCCCGCCTGGTCGCGCTGGCCGTCGTGCTCGGAGGGCAGGAGGCGCACACGAGCAAGGAGTCCTGGCGTCGAGGCGACGAGCGCACGGCCGAGCACTTCCGCCAGCTCGCGGCCTGGGGATACGCGCTCTCCCCGGTCGAGCAGGTCGTCACCGGCGACAGCACCCCCACCGACGCCGCAGGGCTCAGCTAGCCCACCCGGCGGGGACCGGCTCGCGCCGGTCCCCGCCCCTCCTCTTCTCCCACTGCTGCACAGGAAGGCCCGACCATGACCACCACGACCACCGCACCCCGCCCCGCCCACCGCTTCGACCCGTACCAGGAGTGATCGACCTCGAAATCGGATCGCTCCGCTCCCAACTCGGCGCCCGCGGTCAGCCGAAGCACCAGCATCGCCTGCACGATCCACCTCACCCGCAAAGGGGACTTAGTTAGACCGTCTAGAAAATCTAGGCTGTGACCGCTCGATCGGCGATCCCTGGCTGCTGGTCGTTCGAGGTTGGCGCGCGTTCGGCCAACCGGCAGCGAGGGGTGCACCGACCCGAACGGTTGCACCCCTCGCTGTAATTGTGAAGCCACCAGAGCCCGTTGACGAGAGGGCCCGGAGGCGCCGAGACATTTTCGAGGGTCGATGCCGGTGAGGGTCAGGCGAAAGCGCTGCCCGCCAGCGGATGCGCGAGCAGGATCCCCGCGATGAGGACGAGTGCGGCGCTCGGCAGCACGAACTCGACGGGGCGTTTTCCGTGGCGGCTCAGCGCGGAGGGCGCCAGATGGATGAGCACGCCGACCGTGAGCAGGGCGGCGCACGTGAGAAGACCCCATCCGCCGATGAAGAGCAGACTGACTCCCGGGCCACCCGACTCGGGGATCCCGTACCAGACGGCGTCCGCGATCCAGAGTGTCGCGGCGGCGACGCCGGTTGACGCGAGAGCGACCCAGGACACAACGGAGCTAGAGCCGGTCGAGGTCGATCTCCTGGTGTCCACCTGCCGAACGCTAGGGCAGCCGACGGCGCCGGACAACGAAGCCGGAATGAACAAGAGGTGGACGTGAATCCGTCCGGCGACGGACGGCCGTGCCCCTTCAAGGAGTTGCCGGTGGGCTCCCGAGCGCAGCGTCGTCGTGTCTCGTTGCCCTGCGGTCGGGGATCGAGGAGCGGGGAGGGGGAGGCGCCGGCTGGTGGACCGACAGGTCGGCTTCGCTTGCAGTTCCCGCAGCGGAGGATCGCCATGCTCACCGGCGGTGCCGACTCGCTGCCCGTGAGGGGAGCTCTCGCTGAGCTGGCGGATGAGCCGATCGGCGATCGGGTTCAGCCGGTGAGCCGGCGGACCTGTTCAGCGGAGAGCTGGCGGTCGGCGAAGAGCACGACTCGTGCGGTCGGGTCTGGGCTGTGCGCGTCCGGACCCTCCCATCTGAGCGCGAGGCCGAGTCGCTCGATGGTGCGGCGGGAGCGTGCGTTGCGTTCTGCGACGACCGCGGTGATGGGCAGCTCCGGTCGGAGGCGGTGGGCGAGTTCGATGCCGGCGAGGGCGACCTCCTGCGCGTAGCCCTTGCTCCAGTGGTCGGGGTGGAGGGTGAACGCCACATTCCAGGCTGCATCGGAGAGCAGAGTGCATCCACCCATTCCGATCAGATCACGGCTGTCGATGGGGGAGTCGCGCCGGCGGATCACCCAGCTGCTGAGTCCGTCCCGTGTCCACTGGGTCCTTCGATACGCGATCACGGCCCGGGTCTGATCGGCGGAGAGATGGAGGAGGAGCGGATCCTCTTCCGCGATCCGCGGATCGGTGTAGAGGCGGAACAGCTCGTCCAGGTCGGTCTCGGCGGGCCGGCACAGTCGGAGTCGGTCGGTGAACACGTCGAGGTCCCGTGGGGCACAGGCCTGTCCGTCGCTCACGCTCATGGGATGAGGTTGCCATGACCCGACCGCTCGACCAGCGTTGAGTGCGCATGTGATCCGGTCGCGCGAGGTGGCCCGCACGGGGATCGGTGGCCGGAGGTCCTCAGTTGCTGACGTGAGTCAGAGTCCGCGCGTACTCGATCATCGGATGACCACCGAGCGGATGCGGCGCGGGATCCCCGTGAGGCTCGAAGCCGGACGCCTTGTAAAGCCCTTCCGCCCGATCGTTTCCGGCGCGGACGTGCAGCTTCAGGACGAGGTAGCCGAGCTGAGAGGCGGACTGGACCGCGTCGTCGAGCAGTGTCCGGCCGAGCCCGCGCCCTGTCTCGCTCGGTGCGACGGCGAGCAGTTCGAGCAGCGCACTGTGTCGGCCCGGACCATCGCCCGTGTCGACGGTGAGAGCGAACCCGAGGGGATCCGAGCCGATGACGGCGAACCGAACGAGAGGCCGGTGGAACTTCGCTCGAGCCCTCTCGGCGACCGCGTCGTCCTGACTGCATCCGTCTCGTGCTCTGAGTGCCTCCAGCCAGAGGTCGATGCAGGGCCCGCGATCGTCAGGCGAACCGGCTCGGATCTTCATGCGCTGAGGCTATCGAGGCAGCCATCGGACATGTTCCGAATCCGAGTCGCGTCCTCGTTGTGGACGCCGGCTCGCCGGCTGACGCTGGACAGCAGCTCGCCGAGGCGTGGTCGTGTCACCGAACGAGACGTCGGGCGAAGGACCGGCACATGCTCCGAGGGGCGGGCATGCGCGAGGAGCGATTCGTACAGTGGAGGTATGAGTGTGATGAAGGAGACGGGTACCGCGCGGCGGAGCGGACGAGGGTGGACGCGGGCTGCGTTCGTGCTGGGCGTTCTCGCCGTCGTGTCCTACGCCGTCGGATACCTGGCGGTGGCCCACCTTTGGGTGGGCGATCCCCTGGTCATCGGAGTCGCGACCACGCTGCAGTACCTTCTCCCGCTGGCCGGCGTCCTCGTCGGTCATCAGGCGCGACGACACGTCGGTCCTCGCTGGGAGTCGACGGTGGGACTCGTGCTCTCCTACCTCTTCCTGGCCTTTGCCGTGGTGCCGGTCGTCATCGGCTTGGCCGGACTGCTGCTGGCACGCTGATCGATCGACGACCCGGATCGTTCAGCGGTTCACGCGATTCGCCGCCGTCTGAACGATCGGCAGCTTCTTCGCACGAAGGGTGGCGGCGAGGAGCCAGCCGAGGAGGGAAGCGATTCCTGCCGTGACTGCGTATTCCGTGATGAGGCCCGCGGAGGAGGGCCAGGTCGCGTTTCCCGACGCGAGTACCAGCGCGAGGGAGGCGGCGGCGCCGATCACGAGTCCCATACACAGGAACGCGGCCGCCCGCCCGACGCGCGGGGTGCGGCGTGTCCGCCGGTCGAGCCAGAGACTCGAGGGAAGCCATAGGAGTGCGCCCGCGACAGTGAACGCAGCTGCCGTGCCCGCGATGAGCCCTGCTGCGGACCCGCCCGATACATCCCAGCTGCCCGCGGTTCGCACCAGCGCGAGGACCGCAACGGCAGGCCACGCCAGAATGCCCCATGCCAGTTCTCGTGTTTCCATGAGCATCATGGTCCGGCACGTCGGTGAACACGCCATGAATCAGAACGTTCAGCACTCCACGATCATGTGTTCCGTAAGGGGATGGTTGAGCGGGCCATCTTCGTCGTCCGCGTGGACTCATCCCTCCACAGGACCGGGGCACGTCTCGGGGCTGAAATCGGAGGTTGCGGTGGTTGCGTCCGGGCAGAGGCCGGTGGTCCAACCGTGATCATCCGCGTAGGAGTTGTATTCGTTTGTCAGAGAGAAGACGATCCCTGCGTTCCAGGGTGCCGTGTAGGCGAAAGAGACGACGGGATCCCCTTCATCCGTGAGAGAACTCCAGGCGAGCTCCGCCTCCTCGCCCGCTGCTGCTGCCGTGTCGAGGCATGCGACCGCGTTGATGGGCACGAGCTCGGTTTGATCAAGCACGAACTCTCCGCAGGTATCGGCAGCGTTGCCTTCCTGCACGATCAGCGGCGCGTCGCGCAACGCGCGAGCTGCCCGGATCGGATCACCCTCCGGAGCTGGTGAACCTGAGCACGCGGCGAGCATCAGTGCGCCAGCAGCAATGAGCGCCGTAGCGGCGCAATGCCGTCCCGCCATTCCCTCGCCTGTTCGTTTCACGGCGCCACCGTACTCAAGACCGCGCCTTTGTCTACTTGCAACCGGCAGGCGGGGCCGGCACCGTCCCGTATCGGGATGGTTCACCGGGCCGATCTGGTGCCCGGCCGTGGAAGACTCGTTGGGCCGACGACAGCGGAGCGTGACGCCAGTGACTTCAGTAGTGAGCCTCATCCGCTCCAACAGCCTCTCCGGCGCAGCGCAGTATGCGTACGCCGCGACAGTTCCCGCCGGCTCGCGCATGATCTTCCTCGCCGGAGATGTTGCACTGGACCCGGTAGATCCCCTGCCCCGGAGTTGCCGTCACTTCGTCCCTAGTCTTTTCCTATGAACGCATCGAGCTCATTGCCCTCTCTTGACGGTTACCGCTTCGCGGCTGTCCGCGACACAGTCGGCGGCGAAGTAGGACCTGAGACTGTCTTCGACTACCACGAAGCGGACGGCGAGGTGTGGGCCACCTACGCCGGCGGCGCAGTCCGGCGGGGATTCCTTGTCGGCACTCGAACCGGTGACACGGTGGCGTTCCGCTACTGCCAGCTCAACGAGGACGGCGAGACCTCGACGGGATCCTGCGTCTCCGAGATTGTTCTCGACCCAACTGGGCTGCTTCGAATGAAGGAGACGTGGGCCTGGGAATCAAAACCCGGTAATGGCACCAGCGAAGTCACGGAGATCATCGTCCCTCGCCTAGCATCGGTCGTCACAGAACCCCGAACCCGACCCTTTCACGAGTCGTAGAATGAGTGACAAGTTATAGGACAACACTGCTCGGCGCGCCGCGTTTGTGGAGTTGATCGCTAAGTGGCGGCGTCTCTTGATCGTTGCGTGGCGCTAGTTGCCGATGACGAGGATGCTGGCAGCGGCTTCGATGACGTCGTCGGTAATGGTTTCGAGGTCGTTGATCTTGAGCACGCGGGCTATCTGCGGAAAGAGTCGTTCGAGTAGGCGGAAGTTGCCGCGGGTGATGCGTTCGATGGAGGCGATGGCTTGGGCGTCGGTGAAGTCGTCGGGGTCGAGGGTGCGGCCGAGGCGCTTCCAGTGGCGGTCGAGGACGAAGAGGAGTTCGTCGCGACCGAGGGCGCGGTAATGGTGGGAGAAGCCGAGGCGGCTGTAGAGCTGCGGGTAGTGGCGGAAGCGTTGGTCGATGCCGGGCATGCCGATCAGAATTATGGAGAGGTGTTCGCGGTCGTGTCGGTCGCGGAGCAGCTCGAGTGCGGTGGGTGTGAGTCGTTCGGCTTCGTCGATGATGAGTAGCTCGACGAGGTTAGCCACTGGTCGTGCTTTGAAAGGCGGGTCAGGTTCGAGGGAGCGCAGATGTTCGTCGGCGCAGAGGCCGACTTTGATTTGCCAATGGTCGATGTCGTGCATGAGGTCTTTGGGTCGGCAGAGTACTTCGGGTGTGTAGAACACGGTGCGGGATCGGTTGGCGAGGGCGTAGTGCTTGGCGTCGTGATCTCCTCGCGGGCCCCATTCGTTGATGTAGGGCTCGAGAGCGTCCCAGTTCGCATAGCGGCGGGCGGAGTTGGTCTTGCCGACACCAGCATCACCGTGACAGATGCCGATGGTTCGTTCCTTGCGGACGGCGTTGGCGAACTCGGTGAAGCGTCGGTGCTCTTTGGTCACGATGAAGGCCTGGTTCATCACTCGTCCTCTTCATAGGTGCGTAGCCGACGCCGATGGGGAACGGGCGCGACGCTGTGCGGCTCCTCCCGGACGGTGGCGGTGGGAATGCGGTCGTTGATGACGTGCCGGAGTTGTCGTCGGCGGGCGCGGCGGGCGGCTTCGATGTCGCGGAGGCTGAGTCGGAGGTTGGGGTGAGCTTCGTCGACGGCAACACAGACGAAGGTGTCGCGGTCGTAGACCCGGATCTCTGAGACGTCACGTGGGTCATATCGAATCGTGACGGTGTGCCCGACGAAGGGTGCGAGCGTCGGGGCGAGGTAGCGCTGGCCCTGGAAGTGAACGCCATCGCGCTGCACGACGCGATTCTTCGGAACAGTGAGAAGAAGCCCATCGAGCTGTTCGAGGCCGTCAGGCATACGCGGGAGCCAGCCGTCAGCAACCCATGCGTCTCGCGGAGAGGCTTCGAGCTCGCTATGCGGGCGCTCGTTGTAGGTCCTGACGAAGGCGCCGATCGCCTGGTCGAGGGCCGCCAAATCAAGTACTGGGTGGGGGCTTCTGCTGCCGGGCCCGAGGTGCCCCGGGAGGGTAGCGAGGAGTTCGGTGTTGATGGTGCGGAAGAAGCGTTCGATCTTGCCGCGGCCCTGGGGTCTGCCGACGATGGAATGGATGATGCGGATGCGCAGCTCGATGGCGGTGCGCTCGAGGTGGTGGCTGGTGAAGTCGGAGCCGTGGTCGACGTGGAGAACGTCAGGTATCCCGCACATAGCCCACGTCGGGTCGGGCTTTCTCCAGATCGCCTGACGGAGAGCAAGTGCTGTGTTCATCGCGGACGGTGCCCCGGCGAAGACGATGTAGCCGCAGATCGCGCGCGAATAGTCGTCCATCACGATCGTCAGCCACGGCAGATCGGGCGCGCCCCCGGTGCCCATGATGAGGATGTCGAGTTCGGTGTGATCCGCCTGCGACATGTGGTTGGGACGTTCGGCGCGTCGGCGAAACACCAGCTCGTGCTTGTCTCGATAGGCGGCCGGTCCTTCCAACGCGAGTGTTACGAGCGCCGGGTCTAGAGCTTGCACGATTTCCCTGACGGTGGCGTAGCTCGGCGCCGACAGGCCATGATGATCTGCTTCAGCGCTTGCTAGGCGGTGCAGCGTGGTCAGCGCTGGTCGCGGCCTGCTCAAAGCCAGTCGTTCGATGAACGCCACGAGCTCAGGCGGCGTTCGACGTACACCAGCGTCCGATCGCTGGTGCGGATCGAGAGCAGTGACGCCGCTTTCTCGGTAGAGCTGATGCCAGCGCTGTAGTGTGCGGAGGCCGATGCCGATGTCTCGTGCGAGGGCGGCGAGGGGTATCTGATCTTCGACGTGAAGTCGGAGAATTCGCCACCGCTCGTCACCGTCCATGGCATTTGCTACATGGCGGTGCTCTCGCGGCCGGCGAGGGCTTGCTGGTGACGGTAGAGGGTGGCGCGACTCCAGCCAACGAGTCGTGCTGCGTCTTCGGCGGTGCGGCCCTTCGCTCGAGCATCGGAGGCGATGGCGAGCTTGTCGGCGATTACTGCAGGATCGGACAGTGGGCGGCCGAAGCGTGTGCCGTTCTGCCGCGCCGCTGCGATCCCCGCATTCACCCGCTCGACGATCAGTTCGCGCTCGTACTCGGCGAGGGTGGCCAGCATGTTGAGCATCAGCCGGCCCGTCGACGTCGCCGGATCGATGCCATCAGAGATAGACCGGACGTGGATGCCGCGGTCACGCAGCAGGTTCACCGTGTTCAGGACGTCCATCAAGGAGCGGCCAAGCCGATCAACTCGCCACACGACCACGGTGTCACCGGACTCTGCATGCTCGAGGAGCTTCTTCATCCCTCGGCGCTCGATCGCGGTCTTGCTCCCGGAGGTGACATCAGCGAACACGTCGCGCTTTTGAACGCCGACAGCCACCAGCGCGTCAAGCTGCAACTGCGCATCCTGACTCGATGTGCTCACGCGGGTGTATCCAAGAAGTCTCACTCGACCAGTGTGACTCACAAACTCCTCGCAATCATGACCCTGAGACGGTTTCTGTTGAGACGCATTTTCGAGACATCTGCGACCTCGGAATCGCGCGGACCCGACACCGCGACAGCGATGCCGACCGGGCGTCTCAGAAAGCTGTTGTTTTCCGAGATGCAGTTGATGTTGCAGGTACGGTGTCTCCGTGCCGAATAGTTTCGCTCCCGTGGACCCCGTCGCGCTCACGCAGTCTTTGATCCGATGTGCTTCGGTCACTCCGAGCGACGACGGAGCCCTCGATGTCGTGGCAGGCGTACTTGAGAGCCTTGGCTTCATCGTTCATCGGCTGGACTTCGATGGCACCCCGAATCTCTACGCCCGCCGAGGAATCGACGGACCGCACCTGTGCTTCGCCGGTCACACCGATGTCGTTCCCCCAGGCTCTAACGAGTGGAGCTCCGACCCCTTCGATGCGACACTCCGCGACGGGACGATCATCGGTCGAGGTGCCAGCGATATGAAGGGCGCCATCGCCGCTTTCCTCGCAGCGGTCTCGCAGACGCAGCCCGAAGTGCTCGACCTTGGGTCGGTCAGCCTCCTGATCACCGGAGACGAAGAGGGGCCGGCCACGGGTGGCACCGTGCGTGTGCTCGAGTGGCTCGCCGATCGCGGCGACATGCCGGACTTCACCCTTGTCGGCGAAGCGACGAACCCGGAGCGGATCGGCGACGTGATCAAGATCGGACGGCGCGGAAGCCTTAACGCCAACCTGACGGTGCGCGGGTTCCAGGGGCACGTTGCCTACCCCCACCTCGTCGACAACCCGGTGCACCGCCTCATCCGCGTTCTCAACCGACTCGCCACAACACCACTCGACGAGGGGTCCGAGTGCTTCGAGCCGTCGAGTCTCCAGATCACCACGATCGACGTCGGCAATGCGGCGAACAACATGGTGCCCGCCGAAGCAACCGCGCATCTGAACATTCGCTTTAACGACCTTCATTCAGCCGAGAGCCTCGAGGGCTTGATCCGCCGGGCGGCAGAAGAGTTCGCAACCGACTTCACCCTCTTAGTCGAGGTAAGTGGCGACCCCTTCATCACTGCTGGATCGAGCCACGTCGCGCTGTTATCCGAGGCGGTAACATCCGTGACCGGGCGAACTCCCTCGTTGGATACCGGCGGAGGAACTTCCGATGCGCGATTCATCGCCCACTATGGCGAGGTCGCCGAATTCGGCCTCGTCAGCAGCACAATCCATCAGATCGACGAACACGTCGTGGTAAGCGATCTGCAGCAGCTCACAGTGATTTACCGCACGTTTCTCGCGAAATTCCTGACTCGCTGAAATCGTCGGTGATCCGACGCACGCGTAGCGCGACGTCAAGGAGCGATCAAAGACTGCCGCCACAAAGCGATCAACTCCACACCCATGTGCTCATTGCTTCATTTACTCATTTGAGTTCCGGTCGGCGCCGTGCCGAAGGGGTGGTTGCACTCAGTCTACGGACGGGGCCGCCCCCGCCCTCCGATCCATTGAAGGATGCCGATCGTGACGACCGAAACCACGGCGACCAGAAGGAGGAAGGGAAGGGCACCTAGAACCAGGAACAGCACGAAGCTGTCTCCACCCTCGAACCCATCCATGACTGCAGCCGGGACTCAGAAGAGTCAGGACACCGGCATGAGCGGCCCGGTCGTGAAGTCACTGCGACCGTCCCCGCCGCAGACCTGGAAATCGGAGGGCGTGTCGATTCCCGGTCCGGCGCCGTCCGAGGTGACGAGCACCCGGACGGTCGTCGCGGTCGTCGGCGTGCAGTCGTATGCGCCGACCGCCGAGAGCTGGCCCTCCGCCTGCGCCGACTCACCCGGAGCGAGAGCCCCCGGGAACGCTTCCGCACCCAACGTGCCGGCGGTGGTGAGCTGCGTCCCATCGGCGCCGAGCATCAGAACGCCCGGCCACCCGAAGTACGAGCACGCCTGATCCGAGGCGTTCGTGAGCACGATCGCGAACCCTTCCTGGCCCGCCCCGGAAAGCTCGGGCCGGTCCTCCACCGTGACCGTGAGCTGCGTGTCCCGGCATGGGTCCGCCGGCCACACCGGACCAGCCGCCGCCGCACCCGCAGTCGCGGTCGCCGCCGGAGTAGCCGGGGCGGACGTCGGGGCGGCGGTCGCGGTCGACGCCGGCGCGGCGGCCGACGTCGATGCCGGAGCCCCCGCCGTCGAACCGGCGCAACCGACGAGCGCGAACACCGGAACGGCGAGCAGCAGGGCGAGAGTCGAGTGGGAGGTCCGAGTCGTCGTCATCCGGCGAATCTACCTTTGACTGCTCACTCCCAGTGCGAGACGACGGGCGGCGGGACTTCCCGCTCGTGGTTGAGCACTCGAAAAGCGATCGCGAGGACGACGCAGACGCCGGCACCGATCAATGCGGCAGCGCCAGCCACCGTCATCCACAGCGGTTGGACAGCCGAACCGTCCACGCACAGCGGATTCCACAGGAAGCTCTCGGAGCTGGAGTAGCTTCCACGAACCTCGCACGCCTCTGCCGGATCCCACATGTAGAGAGAGGACATCAACCCGAGAGCGGCGGCGAAAACGGTGAAGATCACGGTGAAAACGAGGGGGATCGCGTGATCCGGCCGAGGAGACTGTCTAACGCTCATCGGGAGGGTGCCCCCCCCCCCCCGGAGTTGCCATCTCTCACCACTCATCGCCCAGCTTGCGGAGCCCGTTGTCCTCCGGCAGGGTCTGGCGCGAGTAGTCGTGCAGAACGTCGGGCGACGCAATTTCCTGTCCGTCACGTTCAACTTGACGGCTGGCCGCAATGACGACGCATGTCACGGCCACGATCAACGCCGCAGCAGTCGACAACGTCATCCATATCGGCTGAACGGTTGAACCATCTGAGCACAGCGGGTTCCAGAGGAACCCCTCTCCCGTCAGGCTGCCTCCGCCGCGGGTCCTGCACGTCTCGCTCGGGTCCCACATGTAAATGGAGGCTACGGCTCCCAGGGCGGCTGCAAGACCGCCGAAGACCAAGGCGAGAACGATGGGCGTCGCTGCACTCGGTTGCGGGGGCTCTCCAACGTTCATCGGGACATCATGCACTGCACTCCGAAGGATTGATCAAGAGCCGGAACGCCAGGCCCGGTATCGAGTACCCGCGGGGGGAGGTCATCGCGCCGCGACAGTGAGGTTCAGCTCTTCACCGACGCGCAGAATCTCGTCCGAAGGGAAGCGGAACGGGTTGAGGTAGAACAGGTCATCGGCCGTCATGCCGAATCGTGCCGCGACGTCCTCTGCGAGGTCGTTGCGAGCGACCGTGTACGACGTCGGCACTCCGTCCGTGGATGACACCTCGCCACGCGCTGCTGCACGTGGGCCGGCGTCCCGGGCCACGAGGGTGCTGCGCTGCGGCTCCACGTTCCACTGGACGTCAGCGATGGCGAGGATTTTGGTTGAGCAGTCGGGGTCGTCCTGCGGGCGGGTCGTGAGAACGAGTTGATTGATCGCTGTCGGGTCGCCATGGAACTCTGCGAGGTTCCGCCACGCTTTGTAGGGCTTCCCTGACTCCGCGTCCGCGAGACGCATCGGGAAATCGACGTCGAAACAGGTGGTATCCGCGTCGATCGGATCGAGCGCTCCCATGACCGCTACGGAACCGGAAGACGCGGTGGGGATGACGAGCTCGTCGGATGTCAGGGCCAGCCGGCCGTCCGCCGCGCTCAACTGGACGGCGCCGGTGGTCCCGTCGCTCCCGGTGAACGTCGCTACGCCTAGGTCGCCGGTCAGCGGGGAGGTGAAGCCGTCGTCCGAGTTCGTCGCCAGAGGCGGGGCCGACGGTGCAGGCTGCGCCGTGCATCCCGTCATGACCACTAGGCATGCCGCGACCGCGACCGTGCTGCGCACTTTCGAGAACGTCCCCACCGGCTCAGGCTGAGCGACGTCACCACTTTCCTCGTGGTCGCGTCTCGGCCTGAAATGCTCAGCACGGTTCGGGAAGGGGAACGTCTGGCGCGGGCCAGCAGGAAGCCCGACGGCTCCTAGGCTGACCCGATGAGTTCCCCGGCACCGACCCGCCCATTCGTGGGTGTAGCGCGCATCGCGGTCGGTGCAGCCGCGGTCGCGGTGATCCTCCACACCTACGCGCTGAGCATCGTGGCCGGCGACCCGAATCCGTTCGACTACTTCGGCTACTTCACGAACCAGACCAGCCTGCTCGCGAGCGCGGTGCTCATCGTCGCCGGATCGGTCGCGCTCGCCCGCCGTCCGACGCCGGTGTGGCTGAGCTACGTCCGCGGCGCGGCGACGGCCTACTCGATCGTCGTCGCCGTGATCTACAACACCCTCGTACCCGGTACCGGGACGGCTCCGCCCTGGGTCAGCGCCGTCCTGCATGTGGTGCTCCCCGCGCTCGTCCTCCTCGACTGGATCGTCGTCGCCGACCGCGGACCGCTCTCCTGGCGCCGGCTGTGGGTGGTCCTGCCCTACCCGATCGTCTGGGTCGTCGTCGTGCTCGTCCGCGGAGCGACCGACGGGTGGGTGCCCTACGGCTTCCTGCTCCCCGAGAACGGAATGCCGTCGCTCGTCGTGCACGTCGCCGGGCTGACCTGCGCGGTGCTCCTCGCGGGCGCGCTCGTCTGGGCACTGAGCCGACGCCGTGCCTCATCTAGTTGATGTCCAGTCCTCTCTCGCCATGGATCACGAGGAGCTCTGACTCCCGACGTCAGGCGCATCACCTCTCGTGCGCCGCGGCTCGGCCGCAGCGAGCTCTGATCACGCGCAACACGAGATTGATCACCAGCAACCCAGCTCCAGCCGGGATGGCTCCGGCCGTGAGGATCATCGCTTGGAAAAGGAGCGGCTGGCTCATCGGCACAGGGGTCAACGACATCGGCAAGACGACTTTCTCGAGCAGGACGGGAAACAGGCCGATAGCGATCCCGCACCAGAGGGCACTCACCACAGCTGGAAGCCACGCGACGAGAACAGGTCGACGCGAAAGCCTCCGGGGAGCGACGTAACCTCCGACAGCGGCAACGACGATCCAGATGATGACACCTACACCGCCGGCGCCGATCGCGATGGCTCCCTCGGATGGATCCGCGTCCGTGATCCCCAGAGCCACCATGAAGCTGCTGAACATCAGAACCAGGGCGGCGAGCACAGTGACCACGCCGGCGGCGGTCCAGCCGATGAACGCGTTCACAGATCCATCGGATGCTGAAGTCGAGAGACGTGACGCGGTGGAAGCAGTCGTCATCGTGGGACACCTTCGTTGGTTGTCGCGCGGTAGTCGGACCGACAGATTCCCACCACCGCTAGTATGCATCGCACGCTAACATGCAAAGCATGACAGTCGACGTGGGGGCCCAGATCCGGAAGGGCGTGGTGGAGTACTGCGCCCTCGGGCTCCTATCGCGGGAGCCGATGTACGGCTGGCGCCTGTCGGAGGAGCTGGTGTCGCTGGGCATGATCGCCAGCATCGGCACGCTCTACCCGGTGCTCGGGCGGTTGAAGGATCGCGGTCTGATCGCCTCCTACGCAGGGGAGAGCGGTTCGGGCCCGGTCCGGAAGTACTACAAGCTCACCCCCTCCGGACAGGCCGAGCTGGGCGAGTTCCGCCGCCAGTGGGAGCCCTTCACCCGTTCCGTCCAAGCGATCGTGGCAGGAGACGACACATGACCCCGACCAGCGCACCCCGCGAGGTCCAGACCTACTTGAAGCGGCTCGATCGGGCGCTACGGCCCGTCCCTCGTGACGTCGCCTCCGCGATCCGAGACGGGATAGATGAGGAGCTGGCCGGCCTCGAGCCGGCAGAAGCCATCGAGCGCGTGCGGTCCTTCGACGAACCGGAATCCATCGCGGCCGCCGCCCTGGGCGAGAGCCGCACCCACCCCACGCCAGCCGGCCGCGCGAGGGTGATCTGGATCGTCGCCGCCGGAGCCGTCATCGTCCTCGCGGTCGCCCTGGTTTCGACGTGGGCTCTCGCACCTGGCCCCACCCCTGAGGCGACCAGTTCCTCTGTCGTCGCCTACCCGATGCCCGATCTTGGTCCCTCTCCCGCCCCAACACCTCTCGCGCCCGACGAGCAGGAGCAGCTGCGCATCCAGGAGCAGGACCGCCAATGGGAAGGAGTCCTGGCAGGCTTCCCTGACGCGACGAGACCCGCCGACCCGTTCCAGGAATACCGCGACCCGAACGATTCGACAGCACTCCTGGGCTGCCTCACCGCGGCCGGCCTAACGGTCGACCTCGGCTCGAACGCCGCCGGCGGCGGACCCGTCAGCATCATGACGTCCGCCTCGACGGAAGCCGAATCGGTCGCCGCGTTCACCTGCTGGTCGAGCTATCCCACGACCCCCGTGGTGCCCATGACGTCCGAGCAGATCGACTACCTCTACAGCTACCTGACCGAGTACCTCGTGCCCTGCTACGAAGCGAACGGCATCGAGAACCCCGACGCGCCCAGCCGCACCGACTTCATCGACCAGTGGCCGAACCAGGGATGGTTCCCCAGCACGAGCGAAGCGTGGCTGACCGACGACGAGCAAGAAGCGATTGACGAAGCCTGCACTCGACCCATTTGACGGACCGTCTTACAGGCGTCCCGTTTGGGGATCGTTCACCGGTCGCGTATGCAGCTACGGGCAGCGGTAGGTCTTCGCGAAGTCGGTTGCCGTGAACTGCCTTCCCTCGGTCATCGAGTTGAGCGACGGGCAGATGTCGTTGTTGTGCGCCGCCGCTACGAAGGGGGTCGCTGCTTGTGGGACGCAGCCGTAGTCCTGGTCGGGCTGGTCGAGGATGCGCAGCTGACCCGTCTCCGCGGCGGCGAGGTGAAGATCGGACCAGGAGCAGGACCAGGTGAGTGAGGCTCCGGTGTCGTTGGTGATGCTGACGTAGTGGGAAGGGCCATGCACTCCGAACAGCAGATCACCCACCCACAGAACCGCGGCCGCCACGACGGCTAGAGCGCCCAGCGCGATCGACAGTCTCACCGACCGTCGTTGGCGGGGTGATGTCTGCCGGTCCGGCGAGAGCCCGCTCGGATCCCAACTGTCCAGACGTTCAACCACGGCGTATCCACCCCTCGGCGCGACGAGAAGCGGCCTCGACCGCCGCCGCGCTCGTTCCCTTGAGTTCTCCCACGGGAGAACAGTAGGCGTGACGCGGCTCTCACCACGAGGAGCAACCGACTCGCGACCGAGAGCGTCCCGTAAGGGGATCGCCCAGTGCGACACTTTCCGCCATGCCGGACGATGAGACTCGCTCGACCTAATTCGGTCGGACCTAGGGTGGGCAGATGAGTCGTCGTTCTGTTGCACTCACACTCCTACTGGCTGTCGTGGGCACCATGACCGCATGCGCGCCGGAGCCCGTTGATCGCGCACAGCTCACCCAGTGGCGCTCGGATCGTCAGGCTGACATCGACGCGGGAGGTCCCTTCCTCGCTGTGCTGTCGTCCGATTCGAGCGCGGGACGGGAGGGGGATCGGCTGGTATCTGCCTTCGACCAACCGGTGCTGCCCGGCGCCATTACCTTCGAATGCTTCGGGGATGGCACAGTCGAACTGCAGCTCGACTCCGACTCCAAGACCGGCACGGTCACGACAGGCAAGACCACTGTCCGGACCGTGGACTGCGGCGATGGCCCACTCGACATCGATCCGGCCTCCCTCGGCACCGACCCCATCAATCTCGTCGGCGCGGCTACAACTGACGCCGATCGCGACACGGCTTGGTTCCTGACCGTACGTGGGGCGCAGAGCACGCCCTGACGGTTCACTGCTCATGTCGGCTCCCGCGGGGCAAGCTGGTTCGTCCCGTAAGGGGATGGGTTACCGCTCAACGCAGCTTCGGCGCGCGGACCTGCTCGCCGGGCGCGCTCAAATCGGATACCCGAAGTAGCGTTCGATCCAGCTCGAGTTGCTCATCACGCGCGGTCCGTCGTATCGGGCCCAGAGCGTTTCTTCGGCAGTGACTGTGAAGTTCACGGTGTCGAGGGCTGCCAGTATCGATGACAAGTCCTCTGGTTCGACCAGCGCATCGAACTCCTCGCGTGTATACGCTTCCTGGGCTTCGAGGGCAATGAAGCAAAGGTCTCCGTGTCGGCTGATGCAGATGACGAGGTTCGCCGAAGTGCGGTTTGCTGCACCGTCGACCGTGACGTGCGTGAAGGTCGCGGAGTCCTGCCATTCCCAGGGACGATCCGCCGTTACAGCCCTGGGAAAGCTCTCATCGAGCAGTGCGACGAGGGCGTCCACCTTTGCTGCCAGTCGCTGACCGTCGAAGTCAACCGGCTCATCGCCGGGCCCAGGGGTGTCCAGCTCGCGTAACCGCCGCTCAAGCGCGATTCCCTCTAACCACATGCCCCAAGTCTCTCCCCAGCTGTAGTTCGGCGCTTACCAGAGCAGTGCCGAAGAGAGCGCATGGGCGTTCCGTCGGGGGATGGCTTAGAGAGATGCTGAGAGCATCATCTGCTGTTGGAGCAGGTGGCTTGGGTTCACCTCGCCCAGCGACGCAGCTGGCGCAGCGTCTTGCGGTCCGTGTGAACGAGGCCGACGGTCGGGTGGAACCGGAATTGAGGTGGGGCCTCGACCAGTTGCAGAGCAGCGCGTGCAGACTCTCGTACGGCGTCGACGTCGCGCTTGATCGTGGCCGCGCTGATGCGCGCTAGATGCCACCGGAAGATCTCGGACGAGAGTTGGAAGCCGACTTCAGCCGGCCACGAGTCGAGGTGGGCGATGGCCTCCTCGACGTCTCCTGGCCCCTTTCGGGTGAGGAGCACCTCGGCGGCAGCGATGCGTATCGACCCCGATGTGCCGTTCAAGGTCGGATTCTCCTGGATCACCGTCCGGTACTGGTGCAGGGCCTCCTCCACGTCGCCGGTCTGCACAGCAATGTTTCCGAGCAACTCGCGACTATGCGCGCGTTCAACGGCGAGATCCGGCTCGGGGTAGTCCACTGCGCGGATGAGCAGGGATCGAGCGGCGTCGATCAGGCCCGCGTCACGAAGAGCTATGGCCTTGAGCTTGAGGTACTGCTGACGGTTGTGCGGTCGTGCTCGGCTGAGACGACGCTCGAACTCGTCACGGTCAGCGGCATCCCACCCAGGATCGCGGTACCAATCATCTGCCACCTTCGAGATGATCCTCCGCACGACGCTGCGCGAGCAAGGCGAGATGCTCCGAGCGCGGCGTCCCGTATGGGGATGGTCGACCGGGCGGCCGGTAGGGGTCGTTCGCACGTGCTCGTCCGCGCGGTCGACGTGAGGAACAGGGTGGTTAGTACCGGCGGATGGACACGTTCTCGCCAAGGCTCGTCCAGTCGAGGCCAGTGGGGTCGTCTGGACCGGCGCCATCGGTGTGAATCTGGACGGCCCATGCTCCGTTCAGCGACAGCTCATCCCCGCAGCCGCTTCCGTCTTCGTTGTCGCCGTCTCCGTCCACGATGACGCACCGGCCTCCGGTCGTGGTCTGCGACCCGATCCAGACGTCCAGTCCGTCGGCTGAGCCGACGTAACGGATCGAGGCGGGGTCGTAGCCGTCTCCTACGGTGCCGACGTCGGGAAGAGTGTCCCGCTCGTCCTGCGCCCGCTCGAAATCGGTGTACGCCTCGGTGTCGGGGCCGGAACACCCGGCCATGAGCGTCATCGTGAGCGCCGCCACTGCCGCTCCGGCCACCCGCCTCAGGCGCGTCGTCGATTCCACCGCATCCCCCTGTGCCTCGTCAGCACACCGTATCGCGCTGCGAAGGAGACGAGCGCTGGCGCTGTGATGATGGGTCTTCTTCGGCGTCCTGTGCCTCTACTGTGGAGCAATGAGGCACCGCCCCATCCACACAGCAGCTGGCCTTGTTCTTGTGGCGGCTCTCGCCGGCTGCACACCGGTACCCGGTGAAGATCCTCGAATCACGCAGTGGCGCGAAGAGCGCCAGGCGGACGTGGCAACGGATCGCGACGTCGTAGCGGTCCTCTCGCTGAACGTCGAGGCCGACGATGACGGCGGCCGCGTCGAAGTCACCCTCGAGAGGCCGGCGCTGCCGACCGCGATCACCTTCGATTGCCTCGGTGAAGGAGTGATCGACCTCGAAATCGGATCGCTTTCCACGGCTGGGGGACCGGCGACGAGGACGACGACCACCCTCGACGCGATCGACTGCGCCGATGGCCCACACGAGATCGATCCCGCGTCGCTTGGCGAGAAGCCGATATCGAGTGTCGACGCCATCGCATCGAACGCGGACAATGACACCGCCTGGTTCCTCACAGTGCGCGGAGACCGCGACCCCTCCTGACATCGGCGGGACTTCTCGACGCGCTCGGTCGGTGTTGTCCTCAAGCGCGTCTCGGCACTGCTGTCCCGTACGGGGATCGTCCAGCGGGTCCATCCGAGGAGCTGTAGATGTCAGCGGGCGTGAGCGTCCGCGGCCGCAGCGGTATTGAAGAGGCGGCGTGCACTCAGGGTGAAGGCTCCGACGTATAGGAGGAGGGCGAGCGCGATGGCTGCCATCAGGTTCGCCGGGCCGCTTCCGGCTTCGCCCGAGAGGAGGGCCGCGATCCCGGCGCCCAGCTGGAGAAGCCCACCTGTGGCGTACCCGATCAACGGCACCACCATTAGGCAGAGGGCGACGACCGCCGCGACCAGACCGACGAGCGGTGCGATCGCGCGTTGCGAGACTCGACGTCCGCGCTTCAGGAGCCGAGCGGCAGCGAACGCAGCAAGCCCGATGAGCACACCTTCGATCAGGGCGGACGGAATGAGGTAGACCGCGAAGAACGCGACTATTCCCGCGGTATTTTGCCCAGTCCCGACCTGCGCGAGCTGCTGGGTAGTCAGCACATACAGCTCGACCAGGTGGAGAGCGGTGAGAATTACCGTTGCGACGATGGCGACTGCGATGAAGGGGAATGGCGCCCAATGGCGCAGTGCTGACACTCGGCCAGTCTGGCTCAACCCTGCACCCCTGATGGCATGACACGGATGCACGATTCTGTCGGGGAGAGAGTCGGCGTACCGGCCGTCCCGTAAGGGGATCGTTGACCGGCAGAGGGGGCGCTGCGCTATGTCGTCGCTCGTTCTTCCTGCGACTCGGTGATGAGCTCCTGCTTGCGTTCGGCTCTGAGCGCGACGACGGTTCCCGCGAGAGCGAGTGCGGCGGCTGCGGTGAAGAGGGCGGTGGCGTCCCACCTGTAGTGACGGATGGTGATGCCCGGTGAGGTCTCGCTGGCTGCGTAGGGGCAGGACAGGCCGAGCGGGTAGAGGATCTTCTCGCCCGATACGCGGCTGGAGTAGAGGTCGATCCCGTCGGGGTATTCGCTGTGCTGGCACTGCACGGCGGCGGGTTCCCAGCCGGTCTGAACCCAGCCGATCGTGTGGGTGAGGAGGGCGACTGGGGTTCCGATCACCATCGCGAGGATGCCTAGGGTCTTCGCGGTCCGGAGTTCCATCCCGTCAGAGTAGGGCGGACGCTACCCACCACACGCGTCCCGAAAGGGAATCGCTGACCGGTCGCGTGGGACGTCATGCGACGCGCTCGTCGGGTGGCGCGTCGATTCACTCTTTCCCAGTGAAATGAAGCTCTCCGCCGTTGTGAGCTGCGGCCGTGATGAGGAGGATGACTCCGGCCATGACGATCGCGGCCGGCGCTAGCCAGGCCCAGCCGAGCACTCGAGATCCTGAGCGCAACCACCACCAGCCCCGTGTCACGCAACCGAGAGCGGCTATGCCGACGCAGGCGAGACCTGACCATCGAGCGAAGGCGGTCATTTGCAGGCCGAGGGCTACGCCACCCCAGACAATCGCCATTGCAACGATGGTCAGCCCGGCTGAAGAGAACAAGAGGACGATGGCAGAGAAATCGAGCCGGTCTCCCGGCGGTGGTTCCCCGTAGGGGTGCTCTTCATCGAACCGTGCGCGATAGCGCTCGACCAGAGGGAGCAACTCGAGAGCTTCTTGAGGAAGATCGCGAGAGGGCAGAGCGAGGAAGTCGGGCAGATCCCGGTCGCGGACGCCTGCCCCTGCCAGTAGGCGCGCAGCCCTGTCTCGTTCAAAGTCCGAAGTCTCGCCATCCAGAGCGAGCCCCCAGCGACCTGCTTGGTCGGGGGCGCCGAGCTCACGGTACTTCGCGATCAGCGCGAGCCTGGCCATCGTGTCCGAGGGGAAGCGGCGAACCTGCATGCGCAAGAGCTCAAGAGCGACCGCTCGGCGACCTTCCTGCCACAGCAGGTCAGCGCGCCGTACTGTCGCCGCTTCATCCATGCGCTCATCGTTGCACCTCGCTCTCAATTAGATGACGAGCTCCCGAGCCCGCCGTCTCGTATGGGGATCGTTCACTGGGACCCGCGAGGCCCCTCTGAGTGTCTAGCGGGGGATGCTGCTGCGAGCGGACGGCGCCACAAGAGAGAGGATCTCAGCGACCGCAACCAGCCTGCCTCCTTCGGCGATGGCTAGCGTCCCTCCGGTTTTCACCTCTCTGGCGGCAATCTTGTGCGAGAAGAAGTCGAGCTTCCACTGCTCGGCCGAGTCGGGGTTCACGCGTTGCATGATCACGCTGAAGTGTTCGCTGCGACCGATGTGTCGTGGCTTCAGGTGTACCGCGAAGCAGTTCACGGCATAGACGCCCGCCGGGGGCCCGTTACGGCGTCCGCCGGCCTCGGGCGAGAGCCACTCGATCTTCGCGAAGGCGAAGGGCTGGTCGACATCTCTCATGCGTGGACAGTACCGCCGAGCGGATCCCTCCCCGGAGTCTTCCCGGCGATCAGGTCGGCTGGCGCGAAGAAAACCCACGGGGACGGGCGCCCCTTGCGGAAGCGTGTCGCGGTCCTGCGAGCGACTGGATCCCGCCTCGCGTCATTCGGTCGATGGGCTCACGTCGAACAGGAACACTGAGTTGAAGCGGAACTCTTTCACGGGGCTGTTCTCCCACGCTTGCCCGGCGGAGCTCAGCAGCCGACGGAAGGTCGCTCGTTCCAGCGGCTCATCGGCGAGGATGAACGCGGCGTGCTCGATGACGGTCAAGTAGGAGAAGGCCTGGAACCAGGACAGGTCGCGAATGTACTCGTGAAAGGCCGGCCAGTTCTCCACTGTGGTGGGGAACGAGAAGTGACGGCCGTACACGTCCCAGAGCTCGTCGGCCGTCCGCATCGCCCGCGCGTCGAGACGGACGAGGCCGCCGTCGTCCTCTGCCGACTCGATCGCAGCGTCGAGGTCGGAGCTCGACCCGAGTGCGTCGAACACCCAGGGCCGCCCTGTGAATGCTGGCATGACAGGGATGATCCTCTTCTGCCGGGAGCGCCGCACGCCGGACGGCTGCAACCGTTCTGTGCCGTTCCGTATGGGAATGGTTCACCGAACGCTCTGCTGCGATTGCCGGAACCCGTTCCGGTCGTCAGTTGCTGTCGGGTGGTGAACCGGGAAGTCCTGGCGTCGGTAGCCAGTCCGAGAAACTCGCTCGCAGGTCTTCCTGCTGTCGCTTGTCCTTGAGGAAGACGTCGACACCTCCGTCGTAGGGGGCGAAGAGCCAGCTCGCGGTGGCGTCGGTGACGGCGACGTGCGCCTCCTCGTTCGAGACGGCGCGGAACAGTGGCTCGAGTTCTTCGGGTCGGTGTGGCCCGAAGCTGATCGTCAGAGCTGGGAGATCGTAGAGGGTCTCGTCGTGCACGGAGGTTCTCCAGTGGACGGCATCGGGAAGAAGAGCTTCGATCCACGGAGTCCACGCGAGGTCGTCTCGATCCCATTCCTGCGCGATGACGAGCAGAGGGGCTGCAGGATCGCCCGCGACCTCGGTCAGCAAGGTGACGTAGCGATCGAGAACCGTCTGCATCTCCTCCAGGCTCTCGGGGTACTGCTTCGACTTCGGCAGGGTGTGAAATCTGCTCCACCGGTCGGCCCCGGAGCCGAGCGCGCGCATGTGCCATCCGATCGGCGCCACGTCATCGCCCCACTCGGCTCGCCAGCGTTTGTCGAAGGCCCTAACTTGTGAGTTCACGCGGTGATCGTCGCACGATTCCGTCGGGGAGAGGCGGCGTACCGGCCGTCCCGTATGGGGATGGCTCATTGGAGCGTCTGAGCGCCGATCGTCGTCGTTCCGCCATCCGTGTTCTCGATGGTGATGCTTCCATCGAGGAGAAGGGTGTCGTCGGTGCTAGGCCACCAGGCGGACCACCACCCGTTAGAGATGGTCGCCGCGACCTCATGGCCGTCCTCGGTCAGCGTGATGCTGGCGACGTCCTGACCGACCGTGCCGGCGGCGAAGCCGTAACCGTCCGGCGGGAGGTGCCCTCCGGACGCGAAGAGCTCGATCGAGCCGGATGAAGGAGCCTGAGTGGCGTTGCCGGGGCCGTCGAGCAGTAGATAGGTCGGGACGGTGGCGCTCTCTCCGACGCACCAGGCCACGTAGGGACCGCTCTCGACAAGCACTGATTCGACGGTGCCCCGTGTGTCCGCCGACACGACGTCAGCTGGCTCGGAGGTGTTCGAGTTGGCGTCGAGGGTGTCGATGCAGTTTTCAAGGACGGAGGAGCTGCGTGCGCCTGCCTCCGGTTCAGGCGTCCAGCTCGCCAGGCCCGAAGGGGAGATCCCCCCTGCGCTCAGCGCCACCGTGCTGACGGGAGCCGCTGGACGACCGGCGATCGCCGCTACGGCGACGAGAGACGCAGCGAACCCGAGCGCGCACACGCCCACGATCAGCCGCCGACGGATATCCGTCCTCGGGCTCTCGCGGTGTGTTGTCTCGGACTCGATGCTGACGAGGATGCGCTCGTGGAGTCGCTCCGCGTCGGCCGCGTCGTCTCCTCGGCGTGCGGGGTCGGCCCGCTTGAGGGCGTGCAGTTCGTCGGTGCTCGTCATGAGAGACCTTCCGTGGGGAGCGCGGTGAGCCGCGCACGGCTCGGCCGAGTCGGGTCGAGGATCGCCGCGTACCTCTTCTTCGCCCGCGACAGGCGCATCGAGAATGCGGCACGACTGCACCCGAGCACTTTCGCCGCCTCCGCGTCCGAGAGGTCCTCCCAGACGTGCAGGGCGAGCACCTCCTGGTCTGCCGCGGACATCGATCGCAGCGCCTGGAGCGCATCGATCTCGGCGGAGCTGTCGGCATCGGCTGCGCCCGGTAGCCAGACGCGCTCAGCGACAAGATGCTCGCGCGCCTCCCGCCGGACGGCGTTGCGCAGAACGTTCGAGGCCGTGGCGAAGAGCCAGGGACGCGGATGCGCGGGAAGGTCCCCGCGCCGGCGCCACGCGATGAGGAACGTTTCGGCCACCACGTCGTCCACAAGTTGCTCCGGGGCGCGACGCCGGACATAGCGGATCAGGTCGTCGAAGTTCGCCGCGAACAGCTCCTCGAAGACGTCGCGATCGCCCTTCTCCACGTTGCACCCCCTCGGCCCCTCACTCTGTACATGTCTGCACGACGAGGAGTTGCAACACGACGAACGCGCAGCGTTGCGAGGACGCTCCGGATCGTCCCGAAAGGGGATGGTTAACCGGTCGCAGGGGCACCGCCTCACATTGGTGGCTACTGTCCGGCGATCATCGCGAGGGAGGGCGCCCGGCCCTTCTCGATGTGGGTGAAGGCGATCGACTCGGCGAGGCGGTCGTTGCCGGCGCGGATCGCGTCGAGGAGGCCGTGGTGCTCGTCGGACTGCTGGCGCTGGTCGCGTGCGCTGGTGAGGTAGAACAGCCACGTCATCCGCCCAGTGACGGCGCGCATCAGCGAGGAGAGCAGGGCGCTGCCGGCGACTTCGACGATTGCCTCGTGCACGACGGTCGAGGTCTCGGCGACCTCGAGCCAGTCCTCGCTGTCGAGGGCGCGGTGCTCCGCGTCGATCGCGTCGAGCAGCGGTTGCAGTGACGCGCCGGCGGCGACGGCCTGTGCGGCCAGCCGCGCGGCGAGGGTCTCGAGGCTGAGTCGGACGTCGAAGAGTTCGACGACGTCCTCGATGCTCCACTGGGCGACGCGGGTGGAGCGGCGTGGGAGCATCCGCACGAAGCCCTCGTTGGCCAGCTGCGGCACGGCCTCGCGCACCGGCAGTCGTGAGACGTGCAGCTCGGCGGCCAGTGAGGCCTCGACCAGCCGCGATCCCTGCGAGTGCTGGCCGAGGATGATCTGCCGGCGCAGCGTCCGGTAGGTCTGGCTGGCGAGCGACTCCTCGGTGCTGGCGAGTGTCATGACGGTCCTCCTCGCGACGCCGGTGCGACCATTCAACACGCTCGGCCCCGCCTGTGCGGTCCGCCGGCCACCCCGCTCGGCCCCGCGCTCAGCCGCCGGGCCAGCTGCGCTCCTTCGGCAGCGGGCGGGCGTAGCTGTCGATCCGGCTGGTGCCGAGCTGCTGCCGGACGAGCGTATCGACGAGCGCGGCCGCCGCCGCGACCCCGTCGACCACCGGCACGGGCAGCCGCGCGCCGACGTGCTCCTCGAGCCCCGCCATCCCCGCGCAGCCGAGGCAGATCACCTCGGCGCCGCGGGCGATCGCGCGCTCGCCCGCCGCGACGAAGGCGTCGAGGGTCGCCTGCGGATCCTCCTCCAGCTCGAGCACGCCGAGGCCGGTGTCCTCGATCGCGGCGCAGTGCGCGATGAGGCCGGCGGTGGTGAGGCTGTCCTCGATCTGGCCGACCGCGCGGCGGACGGTGGTGACGACTCCGTAGCGGCGGCCGAGCAGCATCGCGAGGTGCGCGGACGCCTCCGTGATGTCGACGACGGGCACGTCGAGCAGCTCGCGGGCGCCCTCGCGGCCGTGCTCGCCGAAGCCCGCCATCACGACGCCGTCGATGCCGGCCGGCAGCCGCTCGAGGGTGTGCAGGACGGCGGCGGCGCTGAGGAAGCTGTCGTACCAGCCCTCGGCCGAGGCGACGCCCCAGCTCGGCGTGATCGCGACGATCTCGGTGCCCGGCCCGACGGCGAGCCGGGCGCGGGCGGCGGCCGTCTCGGTCATCGACTCGGTCGTGTTGCAGTTGACGACGGCGATGCGCATCAGCGGCCCGCCGCCGCGGGGACGCCGGACAGCCGGACAGCGCTGCCCGCGTCCCGCAGCCGCGCCAGATCGATCAGCGCGGCGGCGACCGCGAGGTCCTGCGCGGCGAGGCCGACGGAGTCGAACACGGTGATCTCGTCGTCCCGGGTGCGGCCGGGAGCGGTGCCGGCCACGACGTCGCCGAGCTCGAGCAGCCCGGCCGCCGCGTCGAGGGCGCCCTCCGCGATCGCGAGGACGAGGTCTCCGGACTTCGCCCGCGCGGTGGCCGCGCTGTCGACGACGAGCGTGCCGAGCGCCATCGCCGCGGAGTCGAGCTCGCGGTGCTCCGGCCGCGGACGGGCGCCCACGGCGTTCACGTGCTGGCCGGCGTGCAGCCAGGCGCCGCGCACGATCGGCTCGACCGACGGCGTCAGCGTGCAGAGCACGTCGGAGCGCTCGGCGACGGCCCGCGGATCCGCGGCGCGGGTCACGGGGCGCCCCACCGCCTCCTCGAACCGGTCGAGCGTCGCGTCCGACCGCGACCAGACCACGATCTCGTCCAGGTCGCGCACCGCCTGCAGCGCGCGGACGTGCGCGACGGCGAGGTTGCCGGCGCCGATCAGCCCGAGCACCCGGCTGTCCGCCCGGGCGAGATGCCGGGTGGCGACCGCGGAGGCGGCGGCGGTGCGCGCCCGGGTGATCAGCGCTCCGTCCAGGACGCCCACGCACTCCCCGGTGAGCAGCGAGGTGACCAGGATGGTCGAGCGCTGCGTCGGCAGCCCGCGCGCCGCGTTGCCGGGCAGGTCGGCCATCAGCTTCACGGCGGCCAGGCCCAGGGCGTCGGAGCGGACCGCCATCGGCAGGATCAGCCCGTCGTCCTCGCCCGCGAGGGCCGTCGGCGCGCCCTGGTGCAGCGCCCCGGAGCCGAGGTCCGCGAACACCTGCTCGACCGCGCCGAGCACGTCGACGTCGGGGAGCAGCCCGGCGATCTGCTCGAAGGCGAGGACGAGCGTCATCAGCGCGCGCCGACCGTCGTGCGGCCGGTCAGCTCGGCGAGGGAGGGGGCGCGGGTGACGAGCCCGGCCTCCGCGAGGATCCGCATCCAGCGGTCGGAGGCGGCCTCGTCGATCACGGTCGTGTCCCAGACCCCGCCGGCGGCCATCTCGTCGGCGGCCTCGTGCAGGAGCACCGGGTCGCGGTCGGGCCAGCGCGCGGCGAGCACCGCGTCGATCTCGGCGCCGGCCTCGCCCGCCGTGATCCGCTGCATCGCCGTCTCGATCGCGTCGACGAAGCGCTCGGTGCGGTCGGCGAGCTCCTCGACCCGCTCGGTGCGGGTGTAGTAGACGCTGTTGGGCATCACGCCCGCGTCGAGGTGGCGGAAGACGATCTGCCCGCCGCCGGCCGCGACGAGCTCCTTCGCGGAGAGCAGGTCGAGCACGATCGCGTCGCCGAGGCCGTCGCGGTAGAGCTCGAGCATCATCGCCGTGGACAGGTCGCGCGCCCAGCGGGTGGCGGAGACGTCGAGGCCGGCCTCGCGGATCAGGCCTGCGGTGAACTCGAACGGCGCGCTGCCGCCGGCGCCCGGGGCGAGCACGACCTTGCCGGCCAGCCAGTCCAGGCCGACCGGTCCGGAGCCGTCGCGGGCCACGATCGTCATCGGGAAGCGGTGGTTGAGCTGGCCGACGACGGTCAGCTCGCGGCTGGTGCCGGCGTACATCCCGGGGACCCAGAGCCCGCCGAGGGCGAGGTCGGCGGCACCGGAGTCGAGGTCGTCGAGGACGCCGGTCCAGGGGTCGCAGGCGGTGGCGGTGACGGCGAGGCCGCGCTCGGCGAACAGGCCGCCGACGTCGGCGACGTACTCGGGGAGGTAGTTGAGTCCGTTGGCGGTGGCCGAGACGGTGAGGGTGTCCATGGTGCTCCTTGTGGTGCTGTCCGGTGGTGGGTCGCGCCCCCGGCGCCGGAGCGCCGGGGGCGGGGGTGGGTCAGTGGGCGGCGGCGATCGCGTTCTCGTTGACGTCCTCGAGCGAGCGTCCCCGGGTCTCCGGGGCGAAGCGGGAGGCGACGACGAGCACCGCGTACATCACGGCGGCGAGGCCGAAGACGCCGGCGAAGGCGAACGAGCCGTAGAGCGCGACGGCGAGGAACGGCATGACCGCTCCGGCGATGTTGCCGATGCCGTTGACGATCGAGGCGCCGGAGGCGCGGATCGCGGTCGGGAAGATCTCGGCGGTCCAGGTGGCGAGGGTGGTGTTGGTGACCATCGTGAAGAACTGGAAGAGCGCGCCGAGCATCAGGATCGCCCCGGTGCCGTTCCCGAAGCCGGCGAAGGCGAGCGCGGTGAGGCAGCCGAGGACTCCGGCGGCGCCGACGGCGGTGCGGCGGCCGACGCGACCGGCGATCAGGGCCGCGGTCGTCGCTCCGAGGAGCGAGCCGATGTTCATGATCATCGTGTAGAGCAGGCTCTCCGAGACGGAGTAGCCGCGCTCGACCAGCAGGGTCGGCATCAGGAAGTTCAGCGTGACCTGCGAGCCGAAGGCCATCCAGGACGCGACGCCGAGGGCGGCGGTGCGGCGGATCACCGGGCGGCTGAACACCGCGGCGGGGGAGGCGGACATCCGCACGGGCGGCAGGTCGTCCGGCGACAGCTCGACGGGCGGGCGGTCAGTGGTGGGGGTGAGCGAGTTCGAGGCGAGGATCGCGAGCGAGCGGTTCGCCTCCTCCGTGCGGCCCTGCGAGAGCAGCCAGCGCGGCGTCTCCGGCAGCTTGCGGCGGTAGAAGACGACCAGCAGCGCGGGGACGGCGAGGATCACGAACGACCAGCGCCACACCGAGTCGGGGCCGCCGAGCGGGGTCTCCAGCGGGCCGAGCAGCAGCAGGAACAGGCCGTAGGAGAGGAAGTTGCCCAGGCCCCCGGCGCCGACGTTGACGGCGCCGATCGCGGTGCCGCGGAAGCGGGTGGAGACCATCTCGGAGAGCATGACCAGGCCGATCATGAACTCGCCGCCGATGCCGATGCCGACGATCAGGCGGCTGACGAGCAGCATCTCGTAGTTCATCGCGACGGCGCTGAGCAGGCCGCCGAGCGTGTAGATCAGCAGGTTGAGGCTGAGCGAGAAGCGGCGGCCGTATCGGTCGGCGAGGTAGCCGGCCAGCACGCGGCCGATCAGTCCGCCGATGACCGTGGCGGTGTTGATCGTCGTGAGCTGGATGTCGCCGATCTGCAGCGTCTCCTTGATGTGGCTGCCCATGGCACCCACCGAGTTCTGCTCGAGGGTGTTGAAGAACTCCCCGGCGAGGATCAGTAGGAAGATCCAGAACTGCGCGCGGGTGAAGCCGATGGAGTCGAGGACGGAGGCGACCGTGTGTCCGGAGGCGGGCGGAGCGGTGGTGCGGGATACAGCTGACATGTGTAGCTCCCAGCAGGGCGAGGGGGGAAGCGGCTCCAGAGTGATGGTCACCGCGAGGACTCCTCTTTTGTATCCCAAACACCGTTTCGGGCAGGTTTCCACGATGCTACAACCTTCCTCTGAGCTGCAGTGACCGCGCAGAACCGCATACACCTCGAAACGTTCGCTGACGGTGGTATACAAAAGAGCCTCGATGCGCGCAGGGGCTACATGGACCCGTAATGCGGGAGATGTGGGGCACGAGCCGCCGTCGTCATGCGTCTCACGACCCCGGCTGGCCGCGTCTTCAGGCCCCCCGAGGAGTAGGGGCGGCGACCTGAGATGCGAACCCGGATCGTCGCGCTCCTCGTTGAGCTGCGCGGGCGCCTTCTCGGCGAAGCTATCCGCCACCCCGCCGCTTCACCGTCGGGCCCGTCGTCACCGCAGCTGTCGTCGAGACCGTCGACCACAGCGTTCTTCCGACGCTCGTCCGCAGATCTTGAGCAGCGCCGAGTTCAGCTAATCCTGCGTCCCGTATGGGGATCGGTCTCCGGGACAGATCCGACCCGGATGGACCAGTGCGCTCCTGCCGTTCACTCGCTGGTCCGAGAGTGATGGTGTGCAGACACTGTCGCTCAATGCTTCCGCCGTGATCGCGGGCGTAATCACTCTCCTCGCCCTCGTCGCGGGCGTCTTCCTCGACGGATTCACGTTTGCGTGCAACGAGTCCCTTCCTCCTCAATGCACGGGGTTCCACGTCGCGTGGCCGGCTCTGTGCTCTGTCGCCCTCGCGACCCTCGTTCTCCTGGTCGTAGCGATGCGCGTCAGCACGCGCTCCCACGCTCGATGGAGGTCGCTGCTGCTCGCCTTGGGGGTGGTCGGCGCCGTCACCAGCTGGGTTCTGGCTCTGCGTACCGCCGTGATCGTCGGTTGAGCAGACCACGGCACGTTCCGTATAGAGATCATTGACCGGTCAGCCATCGATCTTCTGAGGTATTGGACGAGCGGTCGGATGGACCGAGGGGGTGGGGTCGTATGGCGGAGTCGTGTCCCGAGGGGAGTCGAGGGACGCCAACCCCAGGAGGGTGATCGTCGCCACAAGAGCGCAGGCAGCAGTGATGAGCGCCGCGAGCAGTAGCCGCTCAAGGGTGCGCATGGCACGAGGTTATGGCACGAGGTGAGCGGCTTAGGCCGTTCCGCGCGCATACCGTATGGGGATGGTTGGCCGGGCGCCTAGACGTCTGCGGGCAGCGGTATCGTCCCGCGAAGCCTGTGGCGGTGAAGCTCGCACCGTCGATCATTACTCCGACGTTCGGGCCGGAGGACATCAGCGCGGGATGTTCCTACTGCGCTCGGAACTGGCGCTGGTCGCTGCAGTAGCAGTGATGGCCGCGAGCGGCTGTCCTGCGGAACGCTGCCGCCCGCGCCCGCGCGCGGCGCATCCCGCGCGCCGGGCTGGTGCGGGGAACGGCCCTCCCGCAGACGCCAACTTGCAGCTCGCTGCCACGAACACTGTCCCACTGATGATCTTCGAAGTGCATGCGTGTCCCGCTGCCAAGCCCGGGTGTCGGCAACACCCAGGGTTGTATTGCCGAGCTATGCGGAGTAGACCTAGACGTGCACGACGACCGCTCACAAGGGGTGAGCGCGGGGACTTGGATGAAGGTCGTAATAGTCATGCACACCTCACGAAATCGGTCCGCTGGCAAAATCGCCACGGTGTTCGTTGCGCTCGTCCTGGGTACGGTTGTCGCACCTGCCGCTGCGTTGCGGAAATTCCCGGTTCGGACTGAATCACATCATCGCTCGCGGCCACTTTGACGCGGACACCAACTTCGATATTCAGCAGACACTCAGCTACGGCCTCTACGCACCCGGGAGCTCAGGCTCTAAGACGCTCTACGACGCGAACTGCACACCCGTCTACTTCGTTCTCTTCGGATATAACGCCTACAACGGCTCCGATGCCCTCGCTAACCCCATCGGCATCGTCAACGCCTACAAAATCGACAGCACCATAAACACCCGATCTACCAGCAGCACCACCGCCGCACCCATCATCCAACCGCCCTACGGGACCGGATGCCCCGTCTACACCCCGATCGAGAACGATTGACCGACACCCGCGACCTCGCCGACGTCGTGGGGTGGATGCGCCGCCACTACTCCACCCCGTACGACGTCATCGCGGCTACCGCAACCCACAGCTCAAACGGATGGAGCGTTGACACAACCATTCGAGCTACACCCACCTCCACTGACGAGGTAGTGAATCTCGACCAGTGGGACCCTGCCGCAATCGATTCCCTGACCACCGGAGGCGACCTTGCAGTCGAAGCCTTCGCGCTAATCTTGCACGCCAACCTCATCGAATGGTGGGATACGGAACGACCGAAAACGTCGACGCGATACTGAACCACTAAACAATGTGACGAATCAAGCATAAGATCCGAGCAGACACCCCCTGCGAGGCGACGGACGGAAAGCAGCTGATTGCTCCGTTGAGCGGCTCTTCACCGGCACGCCGACAGCATCACGGGCCGCCGACCGACTCGACCCTTCCCTCGGCAGCTCCCAGAACCGCGCCACCCCGGGCACGCTGCTTCAACTTCGATCCCATCGCCAACACTCCGACTCACGGTGGTATTGCAACGACCGGCTGAACCCAAGTCCCCCTAACGGACACCTCCGGAGTAGATGAGGACAGCCGCTCCGGCGTCGAGGAGCCTCTCCGGCCCCTGTTCGATGCGCGAGGATTTGGACATGCGTACCGATAGGGAATCGCTCTCCGCGTCGAGCGGGAGCCTCGCGCCCGCAGCGCGAGGCTCCTCTGACCCGGCCCGGCTCGAACGGGCTGCCACCCTCACCGTGCTGCGGGCAGGACACCCCCTTACTGGATTAGGGGTGCCTTGGTCGGGCGCATTCGACGGTAGTGCGGCGCGAGCCTCGGAGGGCTAGTGCGTCGATGCGTCCGGCGTCCGATGAGGGGTCGTCATCCGGCCGCCCAGGATGGCCGCGCATGAGACCGGAATCTCGCGGCGCTGTTTGTCGCAATAGACCCGCCCGATGAGATGCCCGATGGTGGGGCGTCAACTGACACACTGAGCGCACGGTCGCTCGTGGGATACGCCCGCGTCTCAACCGACAAGCAGGATGCGACCGCTTAGCGGGACGCGCTCCGGGCGGCCGGCGTCCCATCCGATCGGATCTACGCCGACTTGGGTCTGACCGGCCGGAACCGCGAGCGTCCCGCGCTACGAGAGGCGCTGGCTGCGTGCAACGCCGGATCGACTCTGCTCGTGACGAAGCTCGACCGGCTCGCGCGGTCCATCACAGACCCTCGCGACATCGTTGATGAGCTGACCCGCCGCGGGGTGAAGCTCAGCATCGGGGGATCGGTCCACGATCCGGAGGATCCGATCGGCCGGCTGCTGTTCGACGTGCTCGCGATGGTCGCGGAGTTCGAGGGGGATCTGATTCGTGCCCGCACTCGTGAGGGGATGAAGGTCGCGAAGGCCAAGGGGCGTCTGCGTGGCCGTCAGCCGAAGCTGTCGCCGAAGATCGAGGCGCATCTGGTCGCAGAGCATCGTGCCGGGAACTGCATCGTTGCCGAGTTCGCGGCGGAGTTCAAGGTCGCGCGGTCGACGGTCTATCGGGCGGTGCAGCGGGCTGATGCGCGCGCCGCTGGCGCTGTCGCCCTGGCGCCGCCGACGGAGGGCGCATGATGTCGGGGGCGGAGAGGGTACCTGCGCTGGTGCCGGAGAGGGTGGAAGTGCTGCCCGGTTGGTCTGCGCTTACACGTGTTCTCAGCACCGGGTGGGGAACTCTCGCCCAGGCGATCGCCTGTATCTGGCTCTTCGTCGGGTTCGCGGTCCTTCCTCCGGGATCGCGTCTGCCCCTTTTCGTGCAGCTGGTGCTGTTCTTCGCCGCTCTCGCTTGGTCAGTGATCTGTCTCGCGATCGGCACGTCCAGGGTCACCGGTGAGAAGGAAGCCGGTTACACGACCCTGGGGCTCGGGCGCATCACGGTTCCTGCGGTTGATGCGAGAACGGGCGTCGTCCTGCGGGCGGCAGGCGAGCCGCACTGCCGACTCGTCGACCGGGTCCGGCACTCCACCACCGACGCGTCCGCCCCTCAGTCGAACCGCGCGCCCTCCGGCCGCGGCGGCAGCACGAACAGGATCAGCAGGAACACGTAGCCGGCGATCGGCACGAGGATCGCGAGGATCCACAGCCCGCTGCGGTTCACGTCGTGCAGCCGCCGCCAGATCAGCGAGAGCGACGGGAGGAACGTCGCCAGGGCGATCGCGCCCGCGGCGAGCGACACCCAGAAGGTCTGGAACGGCGCGCCGCTCGGGTACGGGGTCAGCGTGAAGTCGAGGCGCCACGGACCGCCGTCGGCCAGCTGCAGCAGCCCTGTGAGGACGCTGCCGAGGAGGATGATCCACCAGTACTCGGCCCGGCTCGCCCTCCCGCGGAAGCGGAGGTAGTTGCCGAAGAAGCGGCGGAGCGCCGCCATCGGCGGAGCCCCGTAGTAGGGGAGGGCCAGCGGCGGCTCGAGGGTGCTCGGGCTCATCGGGTTCCGTCTCTCATCCCTCGACCGTATCCCCTGCTCCCCGCGGCGCAGCGTCGGCCGTGCGGACGACATCCCGGTGTTCGCGCCGGAGGAACGCCGCCGTGTCCACGAAGCCGGAGGCCGCCGTCTTCACAACGGAGGAAGAACGTTCCAGCTCGAGCGTGAACACGCGGATCGGCGCGCGCCGGAGCACGTTCTACCTCCGTCATGAACAGGATCAGCGAGTAGGAACCGCCTCCGCCCGCACCGCCGCCGTCGCCCGGGCGTCGACGATCAGGCTGACGACGAGCCCCACCGCGACGATGACGATCGCGACCCACGGCAGCACGTCGAGCCCGCTCGCGTCGATCGCCAGTCCGCCGACGACCGCGCCGCCGCCGATGCCGATGTTGAACGCCGTCGTCTGGAGCGCCGCGGCGAGGCTCCGCAGCTGGAAGGAGGAGGTGCGCAGCATCCGGGTCTGCAGCATCGCCGGGATGCCGCCGAACGCGATGTTCCAGACCACGGCGGCGACGACCACGGCCGTGGCGGCGCCGGTGCCCGCGGCGACGGCCAGGCCCGCGAGCGCCAGCACGACCGCGATCGCGGCGACCACGAAGCCCGAGCGGGGGAACCGGTCGGTCGCGAAGCCGGCCAGGACGAGTCCGACCGCCCCTGCGCCGCCGAACGCGAAGAGCACGAGCGGCACCGTGTCGGGGGCGAAGGAGGCGTTCTCGAGCCAGGGCGTGATGTAGGTCGAGAGGGTGTTCTGGCCGATCAGCACCAGCAGGATGACGACGCAGACGCCGATGATGCGGGGGAGCGTCCGGTCCTTCCGCGCCGGCAGGCGGATCTCGCCGGTCCGCAGCGGGATGTGGTGGTCGACCGCGGGCAGGAACTTCACCACGATCAGCGCGAGCACGAGCACGACGCCGCCGAGGATCGCGAAGGTGGGCCGCCAGCCGAACGCATGCCCGAGCGCCGTGCCCAGGGGGACGCCGAGGACGAAGGCCGCGGATCCGCCGCCCGCCGTGATCGCGGTCGCGCGGCCGAGCTGCTCCGGAGCGACGAGGTGCGCGGAGTAGGCGGCGACGATCGCCCAGAAGAGGCCGTGGGCGAGCCCGCCGAGGATGCGCGCGCCGATGAGCAGCCCGAAGGTGGGGGCGAGCGCGGCGAGGACGTTGGCGACCGCGATGGTGCACAGCGCCACGAGGAGGAGGCTCTTGCGCGAGAAGCGCTGGGTCACCAGGGTCAGCGGAGTCGTCGCGACGACGACGGTCGCGGCGAAGATCGTGACGAGCTGGCCGGTGAGCGAGATGCTCACCCCGAGGTCGCGCGACATATCGGGGATGAGCCCGGTCGGGAGGAACTCGCTCGTCACGGAGACGAAGACGGCGCCGGCGAGCGTGAGCAGGCCGATCCAGGGGAAGGCGGGGGCTTTCGCGGTGTCCTGAGGGTTCACGGTGTCCTGAGGTCGGGGGCGGGCGCGTCGGTGGTGGAGTGCCGGACCCGGTCGACGAGTCGGCAGTGCGGCTCGCCTGCCGCCCGCAGGACGACGCCCGTTCTCGCATCAACCGCAG
>NZ_PSVZ01000058.1:0-1774 GCF_002932315.1 Rathayibacter sp. AY1C9 | reverse complement strand
CCGCGACGACGCTCCTCCACAGACGGCTTCCACGCGACCTCTCCCCCGGCCTGGCGCGCCCCGCTCGCGGCGTCGGTGATGGACTGTACTGTCGAAGACACGTTCGAACGAGCGGCGGTGTCGGGGGTCCCCCGTAGCGTCGCGCTCGTCCCCCTCCTC
Source organism: Rathayibacter sp. AY1C9 (assembly GCF_002932315.1). Classification (NCBI taxonomy): domain Bacteria; kingdom Bacillati; phylum Actinomycetota; class Actinomycetes; order Micrococcales; family Microbacteriaceae; genus Rathayibacter; species Rathayibacter sp. AY1C9. Next base: position 1,615 of record NZ_PSVZ01000058.1, on the reverse strand, counting down.
CGCCCCGAAAGGACCTCATGGCCTCCTCGAAGACGCGCACCGCCCCGTACCGCTGCTCGGAGTGCGGATGGACGACCGCGAAGTGGGTAGGCCGCTGCGGCGAGTGCCAGCAGTGGGGCTCCGTGATCGAGAGCACCGAGCGCACCGGCCTCGTCCGCGCGGTCGCCGCTGTGGCTCCGGCCGCCGGCCGCATCGCGCGGCCCATCACCGAGATCGAAACCACGTCGGCGGCGCACCGCCCCACCGGCGTGGGCGAGCTCGACCGCGTGCTCGGCGGCGGGATCGTCTCCGGCGCGGTCGTGCTGCTCTCGGGAGAGCCCGGCGTGGGCAAGTCGACCCTCCTGCTCGAGGTCGCGAGCCGCGCCGCGGCCGAGGGCCAGCGGGTCCTCTACGTCAGCGCGGAGGAGTCGGCCGCGCAGGTGCGCATGCGGGCCGAGCGCACCGGCGCGATGCACGACAGCCTCTTCCTCGCGGCCGAGACCGACCTCGCCACCGTGCTCGGCCAGATCGACGAGGTCCGGCCGGACCTGCTCATCGTCGACTCGGTGCAGACGGTCGCGAGCGACACCGTCGACGGCCTGCCCGGCGGTCCCAGCCAGGTCCGCGAGGTCGCCGCGACCCTCATCCGCGTCTGCAAGGAGCGGGCGCTCCCCCTCGTGCTCGTCGGACACGTCACGAAGGACGGCTCCATCGCGGGGCCGCGCCTGCTCGAGCACCTGGTCGACGTGGTCTGCCACTTCGAGGGCGACCGGCAGACGGCGCTGCGCTTCGTCCGCTCGCTCAAGAACCGCTTCGGCCCGACGGACGAGGTCGGCTGCTTCGAGATGACCGCCGAGGGCATCGCCGAGATCCCCGACCCGAGCGGTCTGTTCCTCAGCCGCACCCGCTTCCCCACCCCGGGCATCTGCGTCACGGTCGCGATGGAGGGACGCCGCGCGCTCCCCGTCGAGATCCAGGCGCTCGTGATCGCGAACGACGGCGAGCACCCCCGCCGCGTCACGAACGGAGTCGACGCGTCCCGGGTCGCGATGATCCTCGCGGTCCTCGAGCGGCAGGCGGGCATCCCCCTGCGGCGCTGCGACGTCTACGTGTCGACCGTCGGCGGCGTGAAGCTCATGGAGCCGGCGGCGGACCTGGCGATCGCGGTCGCCATCGCCTCCGCCCACGCCTACACGCCGCTGCGGCCCGGGATCGCCGCGTTCGGCGAGATCAGCCTCTCGGGAGACATCCGGCCCGCCTCCGGAGCGAAGCAGCGCGCCTCCGAAGCGACACGACTCGGGCACTCCTCGCACCTCGACTCCAGCGCCTTCACCCTCTCGAGCGCGATCACCCACGCGCTCGTCCCCGTTCCCGAGCGCATCCGTCCGGAGCGGGTGCCCACGCACTGACGGCCGCGTCCCCGGCACGCTGCACACGCACCCGTCCACCGCTCGAAGCCGCCGGCGCCCCCGTCCACCGCATGGTCGAGGATCGCCACCGGAGGCTAACTCGGGCTCGATGGGCACTGCCCGACAGCTCCGCCCGACCACGCGCGCGTCTGCTCCGCCGCGGCCGCCCGTCGCAGCCGCGTGTAGGCGTGGGCGGAGGCGATGGCGACCGCGATCGCCAGGTCCGC
>NZ_PSVZ01000057.1:0-1899 GCF_002932315.1 Rathayibacter sp. AY1C9 | reverse complement strand
TTCACGTCGTGGGCGGCCGACTCGTGGCCGGCGCTGTCATTGACGGTTGCCATTACTTTGCCTCCTCGTTCGACTCGGTCGCACTCCGCACGACAGGAACGAGCACCCATGACGCTGTCCACTCCTCAGACCGCCTACGCCTCCGCCAAGCTCCAGGGCACCGGAGTGGGACGCGGGCTGGCCCTCGGGCCGGTCCTGCGCATGCCGGAGCCGCTGCCCGAGCCCGAGGACACCGCCAGCACCCGCAGCGTCGCCCAGGAGGAGGAGCGCGCCGTCTCGTCGCTGTCCGCCACCGCCGCGACGATCCGCCACCGAGGCGAGCGGGCCGGCGGCTCGGCGAAGGACGTCCTCGACGCCCAGGCCCTGATGGCCGAGGACCCGTCCCTCGCGGACGACGTCAAGGCGCGGATCGCCGGGGGCAAGACCGCGGAGCGCGCCGTGCACGAGGCCTTCGCCGGCTTCCGCGACCTGCTCGTGGCGATGGGCGGCTACATGGCCGAGCGCGCGACCGACCTCGACGACGTCTCGCAGCGCGTCGTGGCGCACCTGCGCGGCGTCGCCGCTCCCGGCGTCCCCGAGTCGGACGAGCCGTTCGTGCTCGTCGCCCGCGACCTCGCTCCGGCCGACACGGCGCTGCTCGACCTCGAGAAGGTCCTCGGCCTGATCACCAGCGACGGTGGACCGACCTCGCACACGGCGATCCTCGCCCGGGAGAAGTCGATCACCGCCATCGTCGGCACCACCGGCGCCCTCGACCTGCGGGACGGCCAGCTCGTCATCCTCGACGCCACCTCCGGCGTCGTGACGGTGAACCCCTCGGACGCCGAGATCGGCGCCGCGAAGTCCTCGATCGCCGAGCGCGCCGAGATGCTCGCCGCACCGGTCGTCCCCGGCGCGCTGGCCGACGGCCACGCCGTGCCGCTGCTCGCGAACCTCGGCTCGGCCGACGGCGCTGCGAACGCGGTCGAGCTCGGCGCCGAGGGAGTGGGGCTGTTCCGCACCGAGTTCCTCTTCCTCGACGCGAAGGAGGCGCCCTCGGTCGCCGAGCAGGCGGAGCAGTACACGCGCCTGCTCGCTGCGTTCCCCGGCCGCAAGGTCGTCGTCCGCGCGCTCGACGCCGGCGCCGACAAGCCGCTGAGCTTCCTCAACGACGACCACGAGGAGAACCCGGCCCTCGGTCTCCGCGGACTGCGCGCCCTCCGCGCCAGCGAGCAGATCCTCCGCGACCAGCTCACCGCCCTCGCCCAGGCCGACGCCGCCACCGACGCCGACCTCTGGGTCATGGCGCCGATGGTCGCGACCGTGGACGAGACCCGCTACTTCACCTCGATGGCGCGGGAGCTCGGCATCCGCACCGCCGGAGTGATGGTGGAGGTCCCCTCCTCCGCCCTGCTCGCCGACCGCATCCTCGGAGTCGCGGACTTCGCCTCGATCGGCACCAATGACCTGACCCAGTACACGCTCGCCGCCGACCGCATGCTCGGCACGGTCTCGGCTTTCCAGGACCCGTGGCACCCGGCAGTGCTCCGCCTCGTCGGAGAGGTCGGCCGCGCGGGAGCGGCGCTGGGCAAGCCCGTCGGGATCTGCGGAGAAGCCGCCGCCGACCCGCTGCTCGCCGTGGTCCTCGTCGGCCTCGGCGCCACCACCCTCTCGATGTCGCCGTCCGCTCTCGCCGACGTCCGCGCCGAGCTGGCCGAGCACACTCTCGACGACGCCAAGCGGTACGCGGAGCTCGCTCTCGCCGCCGACAGCGCCGCCGACGCCCGCTCCGCGGTCACCGAGGCGATCGCCGCCTCCTGATCCCGGATCACCAGCCCCACCCCCTGCACCACCCCGCCACTCGGGAGCCGGGACGCCTCAGGAGCGTCCCGGCTCCCGAGTGGCGGGGTGGTGCAGGGG
>NZ_PSVZ01000011.1:0-112795 GCF_002932315.1 Rathayibacter sp. AY1C9 | reverse complement strand
GGAAGACAGGACTAAAGACTGTCGGAGCTGACCGGTACTAATAAGCCGATAACTTGATAATCACTACACTCATACCGTTGTAAAGGCTGGTAGGAGTGGCCAGAGATTGCTTGCGTCCACTTTGTGGTTCCCAGAAGACGGGCACCCCGCATCCTCCTTCGGGAGGAGCGGAACAATTGAATACACGCACGGCGTGTAACCCAGATTTGACCATGTGCCCTCGGGTGCGTGTGTCGCCAGGGTTACGGCGGCCATAGCGAGAGGGAAACGCCCGGTCACATTCCGAACCCGGAAGCTAAGACTCTCAGCGCCGATGGTACTGCAGGGGGGACCCTGTGGGAGAGTAGGACACCGCCGGACACCATTCACGATGGCCACCCAGAAATGGGTGGCCATCGCTGTTTAACCGGTCGGTCTCTGTTCGAGGACGAACAGGGCCGGCCGGAGCGACGATGACCGTCGTCGCCCGACTCCGGAACGAGGAGCAGCGATGACTCAGCACGACCCGACGCCCTCTCCGGAATCGAGGCCGCTCCAGAACGGCTTCGACGTCGTGGAGGAACACGTCCTGTCAGACGAGCTCCTCCGGCTCGAGCAGACTGCGCTCGACAAGAGGGCAGCCGGATACGTCCAGCTGCAGGAGCAGCTGCACATCCGACTCGAGAACGCGGACCGCGACCGATGACCGACGACTCGCGACTCGACTCGGCTCTCGCCGAACGGGGCATCGCCCGGTCCCGCACCCATGCCGCCCGGATGATCGCCGACGGTCTGGTGACCGTGGACGGCGTCCCTGCACTGAAGCCCTCGATCCTCGTCCGCGACGATCAGGACGTCGCGGTCGCCTGCCTCGACCACTACGTCAGCCGGGCCGCCCACAAGCTGCTCGCCGCCCTCGACACCTTCGCGACGGTGCGAGTCGCCGGCCGGAACGCTCTCGACGTCGGGGTGTCGACGGGCGGGTTCTCGCAGGTCCTGCTCGAGCGCGGCGCCGCCTCGGTGATCGCCCTCGACGTCGGGCACGCGCAGCTCGCTCCCCGGATCCGGTCCGACGATCGCGTCCACGTGGTGGAGGGGTTCAATGCGCGGGATCTCACCGCCGCCCGGCTCGCCGAAGCAGCCAGGACCGAGATCGTCCCGGACCTGGTCGTGTCCGACGTGTCCTTCATCTCCCTGCGGATGGTTCTGCCTCCGGTCGCTGCCTCCGTGAATCCGCTCGCCGACTTCGTGGTGCTGGTGAAGCCGCAGTTCGAGGTCGGCCGCTTGGGAGTGCGGGAGGGGATCGTCCGGGATCCGGAGCTGCGTCGCGAGGCCCTCTCGGACGTCCTGTGGTCGGCGTGGGACCTGGGGCTCGGCGTCGTCGGGCTGGCCGAGTCGCCACTCCCGGGGGGCGCTGGGAATCGTGAGTATCTGGCGCACCTCCACCGCGACCGCGGAACGATTCCGACAGAATGGAGGGACGCGGTCACCGCGCTCACCACCGGGTGACGCGATCGTGTCCGCCGCTGTCGACCGACCAGAAGGACACACCCTCGATGCAGTCCCCTCGTGACGAGCGCAACATCCTCGTCGTCGCCCACACCGGACGGACGGACTCCCTCGATGCGGCGGTCCTCGTCGTCGAGCGCCTCCGGAACTCCGGCGCCCACCCCGTCCTCTGCGCCGACGACAAGGGCGACATCGTCGCGGTCGCTCCGGATCTGAGCGACGTCGCCGTGCTCGGGTCCGACGTGCCGCTCGAGTCCATCGAGCTCGTGTTCGTGCTCGGCGGGGACGGGACCATCCTCCGCGCGGCGGAGATCGTCCGGTCCGGGACGGCCCCTCTGCTCGGCGTGAACCTCGGCCACGTCGGGTTCCTCGCGGAGAGCGAGCGGGACGATCTCGACGACGCCGTCGCCCGTGCGCTCGACGGCGACTACGCGGTCGAGGAGCGGATGACACTGCAGGTGCGCGTCAAGATCGACGAGGCCGTCGTCTACGAGACCTGGGCGCTCAACGAGGCCACCGTCGAGAAGGGCAGTCGCGAGCGGATGCTCGAGGTCATGGTGGGCGTCGACGGACGTCCGCTGTCGAGCTTCGGCTGCGACGGCATCGTCGTGTCCACTCCGACCGGTTCCACCGCTTACGCCTTCTCCGGGGGCGGCCCCGTCGTGTGGCCGACCGTCGAGGCGATGCTCCTCGTTCCGCTCAGTGCCCATGCGCTCTTCGCACGACCCCTCGTCGTGGGCCCGTCGTCGAGCCTCGCCGTCGAGGTCAAGGAGAGGACCGACGGCGTCGGCGTCCTCTGGGCCGACGGCCGGCGCGCCTACGAGCTGCCGCCGGGAGCGCGCGTCGTCTACCGTCGCTCGCCCGTGCCCGTGCGCTTCGCGCGCCTGCACGACGCCCCCTTCACCGATCGACTCGTGCACAAGTTCGGTCTCCCCATCCGCGGATGGCGGGGGTCGGCGGAGACGGAGTAAGGCCCGATGCTCGAAGAGCTGCAGATCCGCGACCTCGGAGTGATCGCCGAGGCGACGCTCCCGCTCGGACCGGGCTTCACCGCGGTCACCGGCGAGACCGGCGCCGGCAAGACGATGGTGGTCACGGCGCTCGGCCTCGTGCTGGGCGCGCGCTCGGACGCGTCCGCGGTGCGCTCGGGAGCGAAGCAGGCCTGGGTGTCGGGGCGCTGGCTGGTCCCCGAGGAGGGCCCGGTCGCCGAGCGCGTCCACGACGCCGGCGGCGATCTCGACGGCCCGGAGCTGCTCCTCGCGCGGTCCGTCTCGGCGGAGGGACGCGGGCGAGCCGTCGTCGGCGGCCGGAGCGCACCGGTCAGCGTGCTGAGCGAGCTCGCCGATCAGCTGGTCGTCGTGCACGGGCAGTCGGACCAGATCCGCCTCCGCTCCGCCGCGGCGCAGCGCGAGGCGCTCGACCGGTTCGGCGGACCCGGTCTCGCCGACGCCCTCCGCGACTACGCGAGCGCCTTCGAGCGCTGGCGGGCCAACCGGGAGGAGCTCGACTCGCTCACCGAGGCCCGGGAGACGCGCGCCCGCGAAGCCGAACGGCTCCGCTCCGCCCTCGCCGAGATCGAGGTGGTCGCCCCCCAGCGCGGGGAGGACGTCGAGCTCGCGGCGCAGTCCGCCCGGCTCGGGAGCATCGAGCAGCTCCGGCTCGCCGCCGGCGAGGCCCGCGAGGCGATCTCGTCCGAGGAGCTGGACGGGCGGGACGCGCTCGGGCTCCTCGAGACGGCGCGGCGCGTGCTGGAGCGGGCGGCCGAGCACGACGCCGCCCTGCAGCCGACGGTCCAGACGCTCGGCGAGGCGGCGGTGCTCCTCGTCGACGCCGCCGGCGGGCTCTCCTCCTACCTGGCGGAGCTCGACCTCGACGGCGCGCACGACCTGGAGCTGATCGAGAACCGGCGGGCGGAGCTGTCCCTGCTCGCCCGCACCTACGGACCGACCCTGGACGACGTGCTCGACCTGGTGGACTCCTCCGGACTCCGCCTGCTCGAGCTCGACGGCGACGACGAGAGGATCGCGGCTCTCGAGGCCGACACCGCTGCCGACGCGGACCTCGTCGACCGCCTCGCGACCCGGCTGACCGAGCTGCGGACCGCGGCGGCCGCCGAGCTGGGGGAGCGGGTCAGCGACGAGCTCACCGCGCTGGCCATGGCGGATGCGCGCCTGCACGTGAAGGTGACGGCCGCGGGGGAGCCGAGCGTCCACGGGCGCGACTCCGTCGAGATGCTGCTCGAGCCGCACACCGGGGCCGCACCCCGGCCCCTCGCCCGCGGAGCCTCGGGAGGCGAGCTCTCGCGGGTGATGCTCGCGATCGAGGTCGTGGTCGCCGCCAACGACCCCGTGCCGACGTTCGTCTTCGACGAGGTCGACGCAGGGGTCGGCGGAGCGGCGGCGATCGAGATCGGCCGACGGCTCGCGCGGCTCGCCGAGACGTCGCAGGTCATCGTGGTGACCCACCTCGCGCAGGTCGCCGCATTCGCCACGAACCACCTCCGCGTCGAGAAGGGCTCGGACGGCGCGGTGACCTCGAGCGCCGTGACGCAGCTCGACTCCGAGGAGCGGGTGTCCGAGATGGCGCGCCTGCTCTCGGGGCTCACCGACTCCGCCAACGCTCTCGCTCATGCGCGGGAGCTCCTCGAATCGAGTCGGCGGGGCTGATCGCGAGCGGCCCGGGACGACATCGATCCGTCCCGGGCGGTCCGCCGCCGCCGTTCTGCTGTTACGGTGGAACCCCGTGGTGGACTTTACGAACGCGGGCCTTTCCTCTTCTTCTCCCTCGGATCCCGAGGGCTCCTCCGGGTCCTCGACCCGGAACGCTTCGACGGCCGGGCAGGACGCCCCCTCGAAGATCACGAAGCACATCTTCGTCACCGGCGGTGTCGTCTCCTCGCTCGGCAAGGGACTCACGGCCGCGAGCCTGGGCAACCTGCTGACCGCGCGCGGGCTGCGCGTCGTCATGCAGAAGCTCGACCCGTACCTCAACGTGGACCCGGGGACGATGAACCCGTTCCAGCACGGCGAGGTCTTCGTGACCGACGATGGCGCCGAGACCGATCTCGACATCGGCCACTACGAGCGCTTCCTCGACATCAACCTGAACCAGGCCGCGAACGTCACGACGGGCCAGATCTACTCGAGGGTCATCGCGCGCGAGCGCGCCGGCGAGTACCTCGGCGACACGGTCCAGGTCATCCCGCACATCACGGACGAGATCAAGCGGCGCATGCGCCTCCAGTCGGAGGACGACCCGCAGCCGGACGTCATCATCACCGAGATCGGCGGCACCGTCGGCGACATCGAGAGCCAGCCGTTCATCGAGTCGGCCCGCCAGGTCCGCCACGAGCTCGGCCGCCGCAACGTCTTCTTCGTGCACGTCTCGCTGGTGCCCTTCATGGGCGCCTCCGGGGAGCAGAAGACCAAGCCCACCCAGCACTCCGTCGCGGCGCTGCGCTCGATCGGCATCCAGCCGGACGCCCTGGTGCTGCGGAGCGACCGGCCCGTGTCGGAGTCGAACAAGCGCAAGATCGCGCTGATGTGCGACGTCGACGAGCAGGCCGTGGTCAACGCCAAGGACGTCGCGTCGATCTACGAGATCCCGCAGATGCTCAACGAGCAGGGCCTCGACGCCTACATCATCGACCAGCTGGGCCTCCCGGCCGGCGAGGTCGTCTGGGACGGCTGGTCGCGACTGCTCGAGGCCGTGCACGAGCCCAAGCACGAGGTCACCATCGGCCTGGTCGGGAAGTACATCGACCTGCCCGACGCCTACCTCTCCGTGACGGAGGCTCTGCGGGCCGGCGGCTTCGCGCAGCAGACGAAGGTCGCCATCCGCTGGATCGCCTCCGACGGGCTCGAGGACCCCGAGGCTGCGGCCAAGGCGCTCTCCGAGCTCGACGGCATCTGCGTGCCCGGCGGCTTCGGCATCCGCGGCATCGAGGGCAAGCTCGGCGCGCTGCGCTTCGCGCGGGAGAACGGGATACCGACCCTCGGGCTCTGCCTCGGCCTGCAGTGCATGGTCATCGAGTACGCCCGCAACGAGGCCGGCCTCGAGGGGGCCTCGTCGTCGGAGTTCGACCCGGAGACGGAGTTCCCCGTCATCGCGACGATGGCCGAGCAGGTCGAGATCCTCGCGTCCGGGGACATGGGCGGCACGATGCGCCTCGGCCTCTACACGGCCGAGCTCGCCGAGGGCTCGATCGTCGCCGAGGTGTACGGCGCACCTGAGGCTGCCGAGCGCCACCGTCACCGCTACGAGGTCAACAACCGCTACCGCGACCGGATCGCCGAGGCGGGGCTCTGGTTCTCGGGCCTCTCGCCCGACGGCCACCTCGTGGAGTGCGTCGAGCTGCCCCGCGAGAAGCACCCCTACTACGTGGGCACGCAGGCGCACCCGGAGCTCCGCTCGCGCCCGAACGCCGCGCACCCGCTCTTCCGCGGTCTCGTGACCGCCGCCCTCGAGCGCCAGGAGGCCTCGCGCCTCTTCCCGGCATCGGAGGCGGGCGCCGATGAGTGAGCCGCTGTCGGACGAGCTCGTCGAGCCGGAGGTCCTGACCAGTGAGCGCGTCTTCGACGGGATGGTCTGGGGCGTCCGCGCCGAGACGTTCCGCTACGGCGGCGGCGAGCTGCGCCGGGAGTTCCTCGATCACACGGGAGCCGTCGCCGTGCTGGCCCTCGACGACGAGGACCGCGTCGCCCTGATCAAGCAGTACCGGCACCCTGTCCGCACCCGCGAGTGGGAGATCCCGGCCGGCCTGCTCGACGTCGAGGGCGAGGATCCCCTGGTCGCCGCTCAGCGGGAGCTGGGCGAGGAGACGGACCTGCAGGCCGAGCGCTGGGACCTGCTCTCGGAGTTCGCCACCTCGCCGGGCGGCAGCGACGAGGTCATCCGGATCTACCTGGCCCGCGGGCTCTCGTCCACCGGCTCCGCCTTCGACCGCGAGGCGGAGGAGGCGGACATGGAGCTGCGGTGGGTGCCGCTGGACGAGGCGGTCGAGGCGGTCCTCGCCCGCCGGGTGCAGAACCCCTCGCTGACGATCGCGGTGCTCGCGGCGCACGCGTTCCGCTCGCGCGGCTGGGACGGGCTGGGCGACGCGTCCTCGCCGTGGACGCGCCACCCGCGGGTCCGCCACCCCCGGGGGTGAGCCCCCGCGCCTGCGCCGAGGCGTACCTCCGGCAGGCGAGCGTGGAGCGCGGGCTCTCGGCGCACACGCTTGCGGCCTACCGGCGCGACCTGGAACTCTACCTCGGCTGGCTCGAGGAGCGCGGGACCGTCGATCTGGCGCAGCTCGGACGGGTCGACGTGGGGGAGTTCTCCTCCTGGCTGGCCGCACGCCCGGAGCGGCCGCTCGCGGCGAGCTCGCGCGCACGGATCCTCTCGACCGTCCGAGGGCTGCACCGCTTCGCCCTCGAGGAGGGGGTCGTCGCGGACGACGTTGCCCGGGACGTGGTGCCGCCGAAGATCCCGATGACCCTGCCGAAGGCGGTCACGGTCGAGCAGATGGCGGCACTGCTCGACGCGGCGCGCGGCGAGGAGCTCGCGGACCTGCGGGACCGGGCCCTGCTGGAGCTGCTCTACGCGACGGGCGCGCGCATCTCGGAGGCGGTGGACCTGAACGTCGACGACGTGGTCGCCGCGGAGGTGGTGCGGCTGACGGGCAAGGGGTCCAAGCAGCGGATGGTGCCGCTCGGCCGCTTCGCCCGCGAGGCGGTCGACGAGTACCTCGTCCGTGCGCGGCCCGAGCTCTCGCGGAGGGGGCGCGCGACGCCGGCGCTCTTCCTGGGGGTCCGCGGGAGCCGCCTGTCGCGGCAGAGCGCCTGGCTGGTCATCCGCGCCGTCGCCGAGAAGGCCGGGCTGGACCGGGAGATCTCGCCGCACACCTTCCGGCACTCCTTCGCGACCCACCTGCTCGCGGGCGGCGCCGACGTCCGCGTGGTGCAGGAGCTCCTCGGGCACGCCTCGGTGGCGACGACGCAGATCTACACACTGGTGACGGCGGACACGCTCCGGGACGTCTACACGTCCGCGCACCCGCGAGCGCGGCGCTAGAGCCGCGGCCCCGCGCGGCGGGGCGCGGCGGCCGGGGAGCGGGGCGCCGGTACACTCGTCGGAGGCCGCGCGGGAGCGCACGCCGCCACGGAAGCGAGGACGACGCAGGTGACACGCAAGACGGACGACAAGGCCGAGCTCACCGGTCTCGAAGCCCCGACGCTCGGCCCGACCGGCCGCCCCCTGCGCGACTTCCCGCTGCCGGTGGAGCTCACCGGTCACGGCCCCGCTCGGATCATCTCCCTCTGCAACCAGAAGGGCGGCGTCGGCAAGACGACGACGACCATCAACCTGGGCGCGACCCTCGCCGAGTACGGCCGACGCGTACTGGCCATCGACTTCGACCCGCAGGGCGCCCTCTCGGCCGGCCTCGGGGTCACGACCTACGACGCCATCACGATCTACGACCTGCTCCTCGGCACCGTGAAGGACCCGGCCGAGGCGATCCGGAGGACCCGCGTGCCGGGCCTGGACGTCATCCCGGCCAACATCGACCTCTCCGCCGCCGAGGTCCACCTCGTCAACGAGGTCGCGCGCGAGCAGATCCTCGCCCGGGTGCTCCGCAAGGTGAGCGCGGACTACGACGTCATCCTGATCGACTGCCAGCCCTCGCTGGGCCTGCTCACGGTCAACGCGCTCACCGCGAGCCACGGCGTCCTCATCCCGCTCGAGTGCGAGTTCTTCGCGCTGCGCGGCGTCGCCCTGCTGATCGAGACGATCGACAAGGTCCGCGACCGGCTCAACCCGGTGATCGAGCTCGACGGCATCCTGCCCACGATGTACGACTCCCGCACCCTGCACTCGCGGGAGGTGCTCGACAGGGTGGTCGACGCCTTCGGCGACAGCGTGCTCGAGACGGTGATCGGCCGCACGGTGAAGTTCCCGGACGCCAGCGTGTCCGGCGTCCCGATCACCCAGTTCGCGCCCGAGCACAACGCCGCGAAGGCGTACCGCAAGCTCGCCAGGGAGCTGATCTCGCGTGGCGCGGTCGCCTGAGGTCCTCCTCGAGGAGCGCGCCGCTCCCACCGGGTTCCACCTCGCGCTGACCAACTTCGAGGGTCCGTTCGACCTCCTGCTGAGCCTCATCGCGAAGCAGCAGGTCGACATCACCGAGATCGCGCTGAGCGCCGTGACGGACGAGTTCCTCTCGTACCTGCACGGGATCGACTCGCTCGAGGGGCTGGACCGCGCGTCGGAGTTCCTCGTCGTCGCCGCGACGCTCCTCGACCTGAAGATCGCCGGACTCCTGCCCCAGGGCGAGCTCGTGGACGCGGAGGACGCGGCGCTGCTGGAGGCGCGAGACCTGCTGTTCGCCCGGCTCCTGCAGTACCGGGCCTTCAAGCAGGTGTCGTCGTGGTTCGCCGAGCGGATCGCGATCGAGACCGCCCGCCACGTGCGCGACGTGCCTCTGGAGGAGGAGTACCGGTCCGCGAAGCCGGAGCTCGTCTGGACCCTGTCGCCCGCCGACTTCGCCGCCCTCGCGACCGTCGCCCTCGCTCCGCGCGAGCTGCCGACGGTGGGCCTGGACCACCTGCACGCCCCGCAGATCAGCATCCGGGAGCAGGCCGCCCACGTCGTGGCGATGCTGCGCGCCCGCGGGAGGGCCACCTTCGGCGAGCTGATCGCGGACGCCGACGAGAAAGGCGTGATCGTCGCGCGCTTCCTGGCCGTGCTCGAGCTCTACCGGCACGCCGCGATCTCGTTCGACCAGCCGGAGCCGCTCGGCGAGCTCACGCTGCGCTGGGTCGCCGAGCAGTGGAGCGATGCGAGCCTCGCCGCGCTCGGAGCCGACTATGACTCCTGACGCCGGCCCCGGGACCGTCGCGTTCGAGATCGACCGGGCGATCGAGGCGATCCTGATGGTCGCGGACGAGCCGCAGCCGCTCGCCTCCCTCGCGACCGCGCTGTCGAGGCCGATCGCCGTGGTCCGCCAGTCGATCGAGCGCCTGGTCGCCGACTACGACGGCGCCGACGGGGCGATCCGCCGGGGCTTCGAGCTGCGCGAGGTCGGTGCCGGCTGGCGGATCTACGTGCGCCGCGAGTACGACCCGGTGGTCAAGGACTTCGTCCTGACGCAGAACCCGACGCGGCTCTCGCAGGCGGCGCTCGAGACGCTCGCCGTGATCGCCTACAAGCAGCCGGTCTCGCGCGGTCAGGTCGCGCAGATCCGCGCGGTCAACGTCGACTCCGTCGCGCGCACCCTCCTCGGCCGCGGCCTCATCGCGGAGGTCGGCCACGACCCCGAGACGGGCGCGGTCCTCTACGGCACCACCGAGCAGCTGCTCGTGCACCTCGGCCTCACCTCGCTCGACGAGCTGCCGAAGATCTCCCCCCTACTGAGCGACGGAAGAGACGGATTCGATGAGCGCGCCTGACAGCGGCCCCGACGGCGAACGACTGCAGAAGGTCCTCGCGGCAGCGGGGGTCGCCTCCCGACGAGTGGTCGAGGAGATGATCGTGGCGCGGCGGATCCGCGTCAACGGCGAGGTGGCGGACGAGCTCGGCCGCCGCATCGACCCGGCGACCGACCGGATCGAGGTCGACGGGGTCGCGGTGCAGCTGGACACCTCGCGCCGCTACGTCATGCTCAACAAGCCGATCGGCGTCGTCAGCTCGCTGGCGGACGAGAACGGACGCACCGACCTCAGCCTCTACACGAAGAACTTCGAGGAGCGGCTGTTCAACGTCGGGCGCCTCGACGCCGAGACCTCGGGCCTGCTGGTGCTGACCAACGACGGCGAGCTCGCCCACGTCCTCGCGCACCCGTCGTTCGGAGTGACGAAGACCTACATCGCGAAGGTGCACGGGCAGGTGCTCCCGCAGACGATCGCGACGCTGACCTCCGGGATCGAGCTCGACGACGGACCGGTGGCCGCCGACAAGGCGCGTCTCCTCGGCCGGCCGGAGGGCCGCTCGAACGCCTCGCTCGTCGAGATCACCCTGCACTCCGGTCGCAACCGGGTCGTCCGCCGGATGATGGCGGCGGTCGGCCACCCGGTGATCGAGCTCGTCCGGCGCCAGTTCGGGCCGCTGCACCTGGGCACCCTGCGCTCGGGCGATCTGCGCGACCTGACCCGGGAGGAGCTGGGCGCGCTGCTCACGATCGCGCGGCAGGGCGGCGAGGCGGTGGCGGCCGCTCCTGCGGTCCCCTCGAAGAAGGTGAGCGCGGGTGCGCGGCGGCCCCGGCCTGACAGCGGCGAGCGCGTCGCCCCGGCGGAGCGCGGCTCGGCCGGGCGATCCTCGGATCGCGGCGGCTCCTCCGCCGGCGGCGGCGGGCGGAGCGACGGTCCTCCGCGCCGGTCCGGCGCCGACAAGCAGCGCCGCGCCGATCGCTAGGCTGTCGGGGTGAACGAGCTCCTGCACCCCGCGCCGCCCGCGATGCGGACGACCGGGACGGTGCGGGTGGTCGGCTCCGGACTGCTCGGCGCCTCCATCGGCCTCGGCCTCGCCTCCCGCGGGATCGACGTCGTCCTCGACGACGCCTCGCCCGCGAGCCTCTCCCTCGCCATCGACTACGGGGCCGGCCGCGCCGCCTCCGCCGACGACCGGCCCTCCGTCGTCGTCGTCTGCGTCCCCCCTGACGTCACCGCGAGCGTCGTCGAGCGCGAGCTCGCGGCGCACCCCGGAGCCGTCGTCACCGACGTGGCGAGCGTCAAGACCCAGCCGCTGCGCGAGCTGCGCTCCCGCGGCGTCGACCTCGCCCGCTACATCGGCTCGCACCCGATGGCCGGCCGCGAGCGCGGCGGACCGGTCGCCGCGCGGGGAGACCTCTTCGTCGGCAGACCCTGGGTGATCTGCCGCGACGGCGAGACCGCGCCCGACGCGCTCGCAAGGGTGGAGGGCCTCGCTCTCGACCTCGGCGGCACCATCGTCGAGATGGACCCGGAGGAGCACGACCTCTCGGTCGGCCTCGTCTCGCACGCCCCGCAGGTGATCTCGTCACTGCTCGGCCAGCGCCTCCTCGACGCCCCGAACGCGGCGCTCCGCCTCGCCGGGCAGGGCGTCCGCGACGTCTCGCGCCTGGCGGCCTCGGCCCCCGAGCTCTGGATGCAGATCCTGGCCGCGAACCGCGAGCACGTCGTCGCGGTGCTCGACGCCTTCCGCGACGACGTCGCCGCGGTCGCCGACGCGCTCCGCGACCTCGAGGCGCCCGGCTCGCGCCGCGTGCTCGCCGAGCACCTGGCCGCGGGCAACGCCGGAGTGGCGCGCCTGCCCGGCAAGCACGGCCAGGACCAGCGCTTCTCGACCCTGATCGTCCTCGTCGACGACTCTCCCGGAACCCTCGCGCGGCTCCTGGTGGAGATCGGCGAGGCGGGCGTCAATCTCGAGGACGTTCGCCTCGAGCACGCGCAGGGGCGCCGAGTGGGTCTCGCCGAGATCTCGGTGGTGCCCGAAGCGGTCGCGCCGCTGACCGAAGAACTGACCATACGCGGCTGGAGGATCGCCGGATGAGCACCGAGCAGAACAGGCAGGAGGGCGGCCTGAACAGGATGACGCCCGCCCGCCGGGCACAGCAGAGCATCCCGGAGGACGGGGGCGCGGCTCCCGAGCGCGAGGCGCGCTCCGAGGCCGCCGAGCAGGGCGACTTCGGCGAGGCCGTCGTGGTCGCCATCGACGGCCCGGCCGGCAGCGGCAAGTCCAGCGTGTCGAGGGCTGCCGCCCGCAGCCTCGACTTCGAGTTCCTCGACACGGGAGCGGCCTACCGCGCGCTCGCCTGGCACGGGCTCGACCGCGGCCTCGACTTCGAGGACCAGGACGCGATCGTCGACGCGCTCGACGGCTTCGACTACTCCATCGGCACCGACCCCGAGTCGTACTCGGTGTGGGTCGGTCCGACCGAGGTGACCACCGCCATCCGCGAGCCCCGGGTGACCGCGCGCGTCTCGGCCGTGGCGAAGGTCCCCGAGGTCCGTCGGAGGATCACACTGCTGTTCCGGAGGATCATCGGCGAGACGCGTCGGGAGGGCATCATCGTCGAGGGCCGCGACATCACGACGGTCGTCGCACCGACCGCTCCGGTCCGGATCCTGCTGACGGCGAGCGAAGAGGCTAGAATGGCCAGGCGTTCGCGCGAGGTCACCACGGAATCCGCCGAGGCGACGGGTCAGGCGCTGCGGTCGAGGGACCGCGCCGACTCGCAGGTGGTCGACTTCATGAACGCCGCAGAAGGAGTCACTCTTCTCGACTCCACTCATCTCGACTTCGAGCAGACCGTCGACGCGGTCGTCGCCGAGGTCCGAACTTCGAGAGCAAGGGCCGGTCATGGCACAGGACACGCACGTCGGTGACGACGAGCTGAACTTCGGAGACGACGACCTCGTCGAGCGCCTCGGCGACCTCGACGAGCAGCTCGCCTCCTCGCGCGCGCAGGCGCTCCGCAGCGGACTCGAGGACTACGACCTCGACGAGGAGGACCTCGACCTCCTCGAGTTCGCCGGGGAGGACTCGGACGAGGTCCGCTACCTCCCCGCCCTCCCGGTCGTGGCGATCGTGGGCCGCCCCAACGTCGGCAAGTCCGCGCTGGTGAACCGCATCCTCGGCCGCCGCGAGGCCGTCGTCGAGGACACCCCGGGCGTCACGCGTGACCGCGTGTCCTACAAGGCGGAGTGGATCGACCGGGCGTTCACCATCGTCGACACCGGCGGCTGGGAGCCCGACGCCCGCGGCATCGACGCCTCCGTCGCCATGCAGGCCGAGATCGCCATCGACCTCGCCGACGCCGTCATCTTCGTCGTCGACGCGAACGTGGGCGCGACCGCGACCGACGAGCACGTCGTGAAGCTGCTGCGCAAGACGAAGAAGCCGGTCTTCCTCGCCGCCAACAAGGTGGACGACGCCCGCCAGGAGCCGAACGCCGCCTCGCTGTGGTCGCTCGGCCTGGGCGAGCCCCGCCCCGTCTCGGCCGTCCACGGCCGCGGCGTCGCCGACCTTCTCGACGCGGTGCTCGAGAAGCTCCCTCTGGAGTCGGCCGTCGCCAAGCGCGAGGTCGGCGGACCGCGCCGCGTCGCGATCCTCGGCCGCCCGAACGTCGGCAAGTCCAGCCTGCTCAACAAGGCGGCGGGGGAGGAGCGGGTCGTCGTCAACGAGCTCGCCGGCACCACGCGCGACCCGGTCGACGAGCAGGTCGAGATCGCCGGCAAGGTCTGGCGCTTCGTCGACACCGCGGGCATCCGCCGCCGCGTGCACCTCCAGCAGGGCGCCGACTTCTACGCGTCGCTGCGCACCTCGACGGCGCTCGAGAAGGCCGAGGTCGCCGTCGTCGTCCTCGACGTCTCGCAGCCGATCTCGGAGCAGGACGTCCGCATCATCGACCTGGTGCTGGAGTCGGGCCGGGCGCTCGTGCTCGCCTTCAACAAGTGGGACCTCCTCGACGACGAGCGCCGCCGCTACCTCGAGCGCGAGATCGAGACCGACCTCGCCCACGTGGCGTGGGCGCCCCGCGTCAACATCTCGGCCCGCACCGGCCGCCACCTCGAGAAGCTCGTGCCGGCGCTCGAGCTCGCCCTTGAGTCGTGGGACACGCGCATCCCGACGGGCAAGTTCAACGCGTTCCTCGCCGAGCTCACCGCGGCGCACCCGCACCCCCTCCGCGGAGGCAAGCAGCCCCGCGTGCTCTTCGGCACGCAGGCCTCGTCGCGCCCGCCGACATTCGTCCTCTTCACGACCGGGTTCCTCGACCCGGGCTACCGCCGCTACATCGCGCGCCGCCTGCGCGAGATCTACGGCTTCCAGGGGTCGCCGGTGAACGTCAACATGCGCGTCCGCGAGAAGCGCGCGCGCTGAGCGCAGCCGCACCGTGTCCGGCCCGTGGGAGCTCCTCCCGCGGGCCGTCCGCGTCTCCGGGAGGAGCAGCGATCGAGTCGCGCGGGCGGATGCTGCTGCCGAGGCGTCACGGCCGAGCGGGACAGCTCTCTCGAGAGGGAGCGAGGAGCCGCGCGGTCCGGCTTGCGGAGTTGCGGCCGCCCTCGAGCCGAGCGGTCGACTCTCTCGGCGAGCGTCTGCGCAGCGGCGCCCGACGAGGCCGGTCAGTCGCCGGTGGCGAAGGGCCACCACGGCGGCAGGAGCCGTCGGTAGGCGGCGAGGTAGCTGCCGGGATCGCGGGGCGCGGGCAGACGGAGCCACTGCTCCATCAGGCCGACGGAGCCCGCCGCGAGGAACGAGGCCGTCGCGTCCTCGAGGAAGCCGAGCGGTGCGTCCGCGGCCGGGACGTCGAGGATCCCCGTGTCGAGCGTCGCGGAGACGGCGGTGCGGAAGTGCCCTGCCAGCATCGCGCGGAGGCCCGAGTCCCCGCCGGGGGCGTCGAAGGCGCGGAGGTAGAGGTCGCGGTGGCCGTCCAGGTGGCCGAGGACGCGGGAGGTGCCCTCGCGGATGCTCGCGTCGGTCGCGGCACCGCTCCGGAGCTGCTGGAGGTAGCCCTCCCGGATCGCGTCGAGCTCGTCCTGCAGGGCGGCGCAGAGCAACTCCGCGGCGGACGAGGCGTGGGCGTAGAAGGTGGAGCGGTTCACGCCGGCGAGATCGGTGATCTCGGAGACGGTGAGGGTGGCGACGTCGCGGCCGGTCGCGAGTTCGACGATCGCCCGGTGCAGGGCCACCTGTGATCGCTTCTGCCGCGCATCCACTGCTGACGCCTCCCGAGCTGCCGACGGCGCGTCGACCCGTGCCGACGCGTTCCGCCCAGCGAGTCTACGGGGCCCGCTCGTTTTCACTTCCGGCGTCGGCATCCGCTAAGGTAGTCGAGTTGCCCGGGCCTCGGCCCGGTCTGCCACGGGCTGTGGCGCAGCTTGGTAGCGCACTTGACTGGGGGTCAAGGGGTCGCAGGTTCAAATCCTGTCAGCCCGACGGAAAGCCCTGATGAGACCACTGGTCGTCGTCAGGGCTTCCGTCGTTTCCGGGCCTCGTCGTGACGCTGCGGACCGCTCACCGGAGCGCTGCGGCGACCTCGGCGAAAGCCACGCGACGTCGAGCGGAGCGCGCCTCCCGCTCGGCGGGATCCCGTGCCCAGAGCGCCTGTCGCGACGGATGGAAGGTGCGGATCACCGTGAGGCCGCGCTCGCGCTCGATCGCCGGGTGCCGCCTGAGGAGGCGCCGCCAGCCGTGATCGGCGTCGCCGCCCTGCAGGAGGACCACCTCGACGTCGGGGGCGAGCGCGAGCAGATGCAGGACGGTCTCGACGCCGGCGTCGAGCTGCTCGGCGTTCGGCGCCTGGTTGATGTACCAGGGGTAGGCGTTCCACGGCAGCAGGTCGACGGGGGCGAGCCCCACCTCGTCCATCAGCCCGGCCATGAGCTCGGCCGTCGGGTCGTCGTTCTCGGTGCAGAGGAAGCCGCTTCCGATGCCGTCCTGAGTGGCGGGGCCGGGATCGCGGAGGACGCTGAGGACGCGCGCCTCCACTCCGCCGTGCAGGGGCGCGACGTAGGGCAGCCAGCCGCGTCCGTAGGGGTTCCGCAGCTCGTCGACCCAGCGGTTCACGGGAGCCACGTGCGGTGCGTAGCGCTGCTCCCACTGGGCGCGGCGGAAGGAGAGGTCGGCCATGGAGCGGGGCATGTCCGCACTCTAGAGGGTGACCGGGGCGGCGCGGCACCCTTCCTGGTCGTCGGCCGTGCCGGCGGCGTCCGGACTGAGAGGCCGGAGCGGCATGCACGGCGTCTCCCCGACCGCCCGCAAGGGCGGCGGCAGGCCGGCTCCCTAGCGTCGGTGGACGTGACCCACTCCGCTCCGCTCGCCCGCTGGTGGCGCGAACGCTGGTGGGCGCGGCTCACCCTCCTCGCGATCCTGTGCGGTTCGACGGCCCTCACCGGCTGGAATCTCGCCCGGGGCGGAGACGCCGTCTTCTACGAGGCGGCGGCACGGTCGATGTCGGAGTCGTGGCACGCGCTCGCGTTCGGAGCCTTCGATCCCGCCGCCACGGTGACGCTGGACAAGCTGGCGGGGTTCGCGGTGCCGCAGGCGCTGAGCATCCGGCTGTTCGGCATGTCGACGTCGTCGATCGCGCTGCCGCAGCTGATCGAGGGGCTGATCACGGTCGCGGCGTGCTCGGTCGTCGGGCTCCGGTGGGGCGGCCGGGGGCTCGGGCTGGTCGCGGCGGCAGCGGCGGCGAGCACGCCGATCCTCGTGTCGATGTTCGGGCACCCGATGGAGGACGGGCTGCTCACGGCGGCACTCGCCGTGGCGCTGGTGTGGTGGCAGCGCGCGGTGCTGACGGAGCGGTGGTGGCCGCTGCTGATGACCGGGCTGTCCATCGGGATCGGCTTCCAGGCGAAGATGATGCAGGCCTGGTTCGTCCTGCCGGCGCTGGTGGTGGCGACTCTCGTCGGGGTGCGCGGGTGGCGCCGAGCGCTCGCCTGTGCGGGCGGGCTCCTGGCCGTCGCGGTGGGCGCCTCGGTGGCGTGGATGGTCGCGATGCAGGCGGTGCCGGCAGGGGACCGGCCCTACATCGACGGGTCGACGGGGAACGACGTCTTCGCGATGGTGTTCGGGTTCAACGGGCTCGACCGGCTGATCCCGGGAGCGGTGCCCGGCGCCGTCGTCGCTTCCGCCCACGTGGCGACGATGGGCGGAGCAGCGGGGTCTTCGCCGGCCAAGCTGCTGCTGGCGCAGTACGCGACGCAGGTCGGCTGGCTGTATCCCGCGGCGCTCGCCGGGCTGGTGCTCGGCGCCGTGCGCTGGTGGCCGCGGCGGGGGAGGCGGGGAGGTGCCCGCGGTGCCTTCGCCCTCCTGGTCTGCCTCGCGGTGTGGCTGGTGACAGCGGCGGGCGTGCTCTCGGTGGCGACGGTGCCGCACATGGCGTACGTCGCGGCGATCGGCGTGCAGCTGGCGCTCCTCGCCGCGCTGGGCTGGGCGGAGGGGGTGCGGCTGCTCGCGTCGCCCCGGGTCGGCGCGCGGCTGGTGCTGCCGCTCCTCCTGGTCGGGCAGACGGCGTGGAGCGCGGCGCTCGCCGTGGGCGGGCAGCTGCCGTCGGTGCTGGGCCTGCCGCTCGCGGCGCTCGCCGGAGCAGGGCTCGTCGTGGTCGCGGTGGCGGCCCGGTGGAGTAGGGGCGGTGCGGCGGCGAGCAGAGGCGCGGCCCGGCATCGTTCGATCGCGCTCGCAGCGGCCGTCGTGATCCTGGCAGGGCCGATCGCGTTCAGCCTCCAGGTGCTCGACGCGTCCCTCGACGGGTCGGGCGGGGACGCGCTCGTCGGCCTGCGCTTCCCGCAGAGGGCCGAGACCTCGGCTCCGTTCGCGGTCTCGTCGCCGGACGCGGTCGGCGGGCACGACTCGATGACCGCCGACGAGACCGCACTGGTCGCCGCTGCTCGTGCCGCCGGCGGCGGGGTGGACGGAGCGCCCCTGTTCCTCACCGACTCCTGGGCGATCTCGGCGCCGATCATCACGGCGACCGGCGCGAGCGTGCTCACCGACGGCGGCTACTCCGGCCAGGCGCGGGTCTTCACCGAGCAGGACGTCGCCGGGATGATCGCGGCAGGACGCACGCCTCTGCTGGTTCTGAAGAACTCGGCGCCACCGACCGAGTCGGTGCGGAAGGCCGTGGTGGCGGACGGATGCACACAGCTGCAGGAGTGGGGGCCGGCGGCGACGGAGTCGGGAGAGCACGCCTCCGCGGTCACCGGGTTCTCGTTGTGGCGGTGCGTGGCGATGCCGCACGGCTCGGCGGGCGGGGTGTCGGGTGCCGGCCAGTGACGCCGTAGGGCAGTTCTCGCCTGGACGAGATCGGCTCCCGCCGGAACGATCGCCCTCGTCCTTGCGCTCGACGGGTCAGGCCAGGCCGAGGAGGTCGAGCGTCCAGGCGTGAGCGAGGACGTTCTCCTGGTGGGACTCCTCGGGCGTCAGTCCGCTGAGGTGACCGCCCGAGGTCGCACGGAGGACGACGTGCGCGGGATCGTCGCGCTCAGCCACTGCCCGGTAGGCGCTTGCGAATTCCGCGATCGCCGACGCGTCGACTCGGGCATCGCGGAGACCGGCTCGAATCCACGCGCGCGGAAGCGGTCGGCTCCGCCCCACCATTGTGGCGATCGTCGCGAGTGGAGAGAGCCCGCTCGCGAGGATCCAGTCAGGGTCACCGAACTCCTCACGGTCGGACGCCGCCGCGGCTGCGGAGCGATCATCGAGCGCGCCGACGGGATCGAGGAAGGGATGCACGAGGTGGAGGCCACGGAGTTCTGCGGGGCGACGGAGGCAGACCGTCGCAGCGACCAGCGCGCCCGCGCTCGCCGCGGTGAGAAGGAGCCGGTGCGAGTCGATCCCTGGAAGCTCACGAAGCAACGCCAGGCAGGCGAGGAGGTCCTCGATCGGGCGCTCGCGGCCGAGGCCGGTCGCCTGCCGATGCCACTCCGGGCCGTTCTCTCCGCCCCCGCGGACATGGCAGTAGGCGATCGCGGCTCCGCGCGCGAGGAGGTCGTCCGTGAAGGGATCGAACGGCCCCTCGAGGCTGATGCCGTAGGCGCCGTAGACGTGGACGACGACGGGACAGCTGTCGGCGCCGTCAGGAGTCATCAGGGTGAGCGGGACGAGGGTGCCGTCCCGGCTCGGCGCAGTGAGTGACGTGACCTTCATCCGTTCTGTGACCTCGGTGGCGAGTGCCTTACCCGGTACAGGGGTGACGCAGTGGGCGCGGTGAGCAGGGGAGGAGACGAGCATGATCGGGTGGCGGGTGATCGGATCGACGGCGGGAACAAGGGTCCCGGCCGCCGGCGCGAGCCAGAGCGCGTCTGCCCCGCCGCCGGGCAGCCACACCGCTCTCCTGCCGGACGACCGACCGAGTACGAAGAGCTCACCCTGGGCCTCCTGCAGGTGCTCCGCCTGAAGGGCCTTCGGAACGGGAACCTCGAGAGGACGCGTCGAGCCGGTCATCCGGACGACTCCGTGCCGTCGATACAGGACCGCGAGGCCGCCCCTGCAGGCGGAGACATCCGCGTTCTCCGTGCCGAGGTCGAGGCGACGGCACGTCGGGGGACTGCTCTCCTCTCCGGTCAGCACCCAGTACCGGGAGTCGCGCGCCCCTCTCGATGCGAGTACGGCGATCGCCCCGGCGACGCTGCGCAGATCGAGCCTCCGAGCCTGATCGGGCTCTTCGAGCAGCACGTGGGGAGTCGTCAGGCTGCGATGCCACCAGACCGCCTGCCAGGGCCGACCCGCGTCGTTCCGCCTTATCCAGAGGAATCCGTCCGAGAACGATCGGATGCGCGGGGAGACGGGGCGCTCGTCCTGAACGATCTCGACGGCTCCGCTCCTGGTCGCGACGGCGACGCGGATGCGGTGATGCTCATCACCGTCCTGATCGCTCACAAGTGCGAAAGCGGCGGCGCCCGGCGAGAGCACCAGAGACTCCTGCGGTGCGATGACGAGGGTGTGCTGCACGGGGCGCCCGTCGGGATCCCGGAGGAGCACCTGCCGGGGGCCTGTCGGCTCCGCGGCTGCGCTCGACGGCTGCAGAGCTGCGAGATGTCGCAGCCGTCCGGCGATCGCAGAAACCCGAGGCGGCAGTGCGTCGCGACCCGTGATCACGTCAGACACCCTGCTCACGCAACCTCGGTCCAGGGGGACGGCGAAGCCGAGCCTGCGCGGGAATCAGGAGGATCAGCGAGAGCACGATCCACGAGCCGATGAGGCCGAGAACGACGCTCGGGACCGGCCAGATCACTACCCCTTCGCCCAGTGCTGCGCGACTGACGAGCCAGCAGACCGCGCCGGTGGCGGCGACGGGTGCGGCAGCTGCTGTGGAAGCGGCGAGGGACATCGCGAGGCTCTCGGAGACGACGAGCCCGATGATCTGTCGGCGCTGCAGGCCCGCTGCCTGGAGCAGGGCGATCTCGCGCTCGCGGTTCTGCGCAGAGAGAGCGACGACAGTGGCGCTGGTGGCGAGCATCGACACGGCTACGACTGCGACGATCGTCAGAACATCGGTGAGATCGGCGCGGGTCCCGGGCCGGACCGCCGTCGTCATGGCGACGACGGACTCCACCGCGCACAGGAGCACGGCGATCGCCCCCAGCCCTGCCGTGAGCGGCGCGATCGTGGCGGTGCTGACCTGCACCCGGGCTGCTGCCGCGCGGATTCCGAGAGCTGCGACGACGAGACCCGATCGGGCGGAGAGCGCGTGCAGAGCCCGGAAGACGAGCGCGATCACCTCCGGGCAGAGGAGGTAGACGGCCACGAGGACGCTGCCTCCTACGTCGACGGCCAGGTTGAACATCGGCGCCGGTCCGGTCGCTCCGAGTTCTCGAGCAGAGGCGGATGCCGTGACAAGGCCGGAGGCGATGAGGAGGAGGGCGATGCCGCAGCCGATCCGCACCGCGCGCATCGCCGTACCCGGTCGACCGCTCCTGACTTCACGCAGCGCGGCGCTCGGCGGCGTGCGGGCGGCGCGGCGCGCGGGCAGGACTCCGCCCGCCAGAGCGGTGAGCGTGCCGAGCGCCAGCGTGACCACCGGAGCCCAGGGCGCGAGCGAGAAGCTCGGAAGATCGACCTCGGACGAGACGGCACCGTTGAATGCGGGAACCGCCCAGAACGCCAGCAGTGTCGAGAGGAGCGCTCCGATGCCGGCGCCGAGGAGACTCACGATGCCGAGCACGAGGAGAGTGACGACGAACACCTGGGCTCGGGAGGCGCCCAGCAGGAGCCAGAGCGCGTGCGTGCGTCCTGTGGCCAGAACGCTCGCTCGGCCGACGATCGTCAGGGCGACCCAGCCGACGAGCGCCACGACAGTGTAGATCGTGATCGAGAGGATCCGGAACTCCCCGAGCGCGACGCCGGCCTCCGTGACAGCGGCGGTGAATGCGGGGTCGCCGGTCCAGGCGAACTGCTGAACGCACAACCCGATCAGCGTCGCCATCAGGGCGACCACAGCGATCGCGGGAGACCATCGGCGCCACTCGTCGGCGAACAGGCGTACGACGTAACGGGACACGAGTCAGGCCCCGGCCTCTTCGAGGATGCTCAGCAGCTCATGGCTGGTGCAGCGTCCGGTCGTCCGCACGGTCCGACCATCGTGCATCACCACGACCGTGTCCGCGAGGGCTGCGGCGTCGAGATCGTGCGTGACCATCACGATCATCTGGCCCTCGTCCGCCATCGTCCTCAGAGTCGAAAGGACGACCCGCGAGCTCTGCGAGTCGAGGGCGCCGGTCGGCTCGTCGGCGAAGACGATGCCGGGCCGCCGTGCAAGGGCGCGGCAGAGAGCGGTCCTCTGCTGCTCACCTCCCGAGAGCGTTCGCGCCGGCGCACGGCGCCGGTCGCGCAGGCCGAACGATTCCACGAGTCCACCGATCAGGTCGTGCGGCACGGGTGATCGGTCGAGCCTGAAGGGGAGCGCGATGTTCTCCTCGACGTCGAGGAAGGGCACGAGGTTGTACTGCTGGAACACGAACCCGATCTGGGCGCGGAGCATGCGAGCGCGATCGGCCGCTGACAGCCTGTTCACGTCCCGGCCGTTGACCTCGACGACGCCGGACGTCGGCCGGTCCAGTCCGCTGAGACACATCAGGAGAGAGGACTTGCCGGAGCCGGAGCGGCCGACGACAGCGGTGAGCCCGCCCCCTTCCAGATCGATGTCGCAGCCCCGCAGGACGGTCGTCCGCTGCCGGCCTACGGTGATGACCTGCTCGACGGCTCGAGCCTGGAGGGTGGGGATCATGAGCGTTTCTCCTCGACGAAGGTGGGGACGTCTTACTCGTGAGACGCCCGCGATCCACGTCATGCTGGATCGCGGGCGCCCGGTAGCGACTATCAGCAGTTGCCCCACGTGATCGAGCTGGGCCAGCCCGGGCACGGCGAGATGACGCTGAAGGTGCTGACGCGCGCGGCGTCGTGCGCGTCGGCCTCACCTTCGAGGGTCTGGAAATCGAGGATCCGGTTCATGTGATCACCTCCTCTCCTCGTCTCGGGCCGACTCGGTCAGAGTCCGAACGGCAGGGCGGAGCGTCCGGTCTCGAGCTCGTCGAGCGCTGCGAGCACTCCGAGCGAGCCGGTCAGGTAGTCCGACGAGAGTCGGAGGTTCTGGTTGCCGCGGAAGAAGACGCCGGTGTCGTCGAGCACGGCGTGCAGGCGCAGCGACCGGACGTGCGAGCGGAGGACCTCCTCGAGTTCCGCGCTCGGGCGGTGCAGTACGCGGCGGCGGAGGTAGACGAGGAATCCGGACAGACCGTGGGCGAGTGAGGCCTGCGCGCACTGCTGGTAGGACGCGGCGGCGTCGATGGACGCGAGGGGATCGGCGAAGAGCTCCTCGCCCGTGACCCGCCGCAGCTCCAGGATCGCCAGGCCGGGCCCGGTCGAGCCGATCCCCAGGTAAGGAAGAGTCCTCCATCCCTCATCGAACTCGAGAGTGTTGTTCCGGGTGATCGCACAGCGCGCCAGATCGGCGTCGACGGCTCGTATCGCGAGCCTGATGTACAAGTCGTCGCCAGTGGCTTCGTGGAGTCGGGCGAACAGGATCGCGGCCGCAGACCATCCGTGCAGGAGGCCGACGGAGGCTCCTCGGACGTCCTCATCGAGCAGCGTGGTGAGATGGTGGGCCGCCTCCGACGGGTCCCCTCCGTCTGCGAGCTCGGCGAGCCCTGCACCGGCCCACCCCGACCACAGCGTCGGACCTGAAGGGGCGGCCGAGGGCCTGCGGTCGAGGACCTCGAGTGTGCGCGCGAGTCCTGCCTGGCGAGCCGCGTAGCGAATTCCCTCGCGTCCGCAGAGACCACGCGACCGCACCTGGGCCACGCGAGCGGCGAGCCAGTGATCGGCGGCCTCGAGGTCGACATCTCCGGATCGTCCTAAGACAGCGACGACTCCAGCCGCGCCGTAGGGGAATCCGGCACGGTGGTCCGCGCTGTCGCGGGCGAGGACAGGGATGTCTCCGGGAACGACCGGCGAGTCGTCCGTCCACTGAAGCACCGATGCGACACCGCGGGCGATCTGGCCGCGCAGCTGGTCGTCCGAGAGGGCGGCGAGTCGACCGACGTCTTCGTCGATCGACCTCTGACCGGAGGCGGGGAGTACGTCGAGGGTGGAGGTCCTGATCGACCGCAGCACGGCGGGCGGAACCGCGAGATCGTCTGCGGCTGCTCGGAGGAGCTGCTCGATCTTCGCGACGTTGCCCTGGTCGGCGATCGTCGCTTGGGGGAAGAGGAGATCGAGTTCGAGGATGCCGAGCGACCACTCGTCCGCTTCCGTCCCCTTCAGGCCTTCCAGGGGCTCGTAGCCGGGCGCTCCCTGGCGACAACGCCACTCCGGATCCATTCGATGCGCGAACTCGAAGTCGAGGAAGCACGGGTGCGTGCCGTTCCGCATGATGACGTTCTTCGGGTGGATGTCGCCGAGCAGCCATCCTGCGCGGTGCACGGAGGCGAGAGCGGCGTCGAGGCGAGCGACGGTCGTGGTCAGCCAGGAGGTGTATGCAGGGTCACCGACGCGCCACGGTGCTGGTCGGAGCAGCGGAGTCCTCGTCATCCATTCGCGCTTCAGATCGTTCCCCTCGATGTGCTCCATGACCAGGTATCGGTGCTCCCAGGCCGTGAAGGATCCGTAGAAGACGGGTACGCAGTCCAGGGACTGCAGATCGACGAGCACCTCCTCCTCATGAGCCAGGCGAGTCACGGCGTCGACTCCGTCGGCGTCCAACCCGGCGTGCGGGCGCGCCTCCTTGAGGACCACGATCGTCCCGATCGGCACGAATTCGTCGGTCGTCGCTTCAGCGAGATAGACACCACCACCGTTCGAGAAGTGCAGCGCTGAGAGCATCGTGAAGCCGAAGGCGACCTCTTCCTCGTTCTCCGCCCCGACAGTGACGGACTCCGGTAGTGAAGCCCACGGGGGAGGTGTGAACGTCGGCCGCCGGACGTCCTCCACCTCGTTCCCGTCCGGGTCGAGCACCGTCGAGACGAAGCCGCTCTCCGTCTCGGACGGGACGAAGGCGCCGTAACGGAAGTGCACAGGCCCGGACTTCCACCGCCGGTCGGACAGTACGTACGGGCCTCTGAACCCGCGAAGACGGACGTCGAGGTCCTCCAGCGCTCGGGCGAACTCGTCGTCCGAACCGGGATACACGGTGATGAACTTCCCAGCTCCCGCTCGATCGGCGTACTTGCCGTTCTGCATCAGAAGGTGAGAGGTGGTCGAGAGATGCTTGAAAGGCAGTCGGGAGGCGAAGCAGTAGCGTGCAGCAGCGGCGAGGACCTTCTCCGCGTCATCGAGTGTCGACGAGAGGTGGAGCTTCCATCCCTGACGAGGGAGGAGGCAACCGTCCGGCATCCAGTTCCGCCACGGCCGCGACTCCCTCACCTGCCAGTCCTCCGGAGCGAAGGACGCGACGTCGAAAGCGTCGCCATCGATGTCGTCCCCCTCCTCGGCGACCGCGTAGAACGGGTTGCCCGGGCGGCAGTACCGGAGATATTCGAGGTCGAGCGGCATCGCTTCCCTTTCCTGTCCGACTTGTCTCGCGGTGCGGGATGCGGTTCCCGGCGCTGACTTCGAGGCTAGGAAGGTCCGCAGTCGACCACCTCCCGCCGAAGTCACGGATGAGGATGACCGGAGTCACGGTGAGGGCGTGACTGCGGTCACGGGTCGGCATCCCGGAGTCGGAGCTACAGTTGTCGACATGGGCTCAACTCCGGAGACGGCGGCGGAGATCTCCGCGCCGTCAGCGGCAGGACACGAGCGGGTAGCGGTCGCGCCGTCCCTGTCGAGCACCGTGGACAGGACCGTCATCGCACTTCAGGCGATCGCCCTGTGCTGCCTCGTCCTGGCAGGGATCCTGGGCGTCGTGGACTCCGCGCAGAGAGGCACGGGTGCAGCGGTCGCGGTCACATGGCTCGCGCTGGTGCCTGTGATCGCCGGGCTCTGGGCCGTCCGGCCCCGACTGATCCGAGCGGGACACGGGGTCGCCGTGACGACGGTGTCCATCGTCGCGGCGACGCCGGTCGTCGTCTTCGGCCGGCTCGATTTCACGATCCCGGTCCTCCTCCTCGTCGTGGCGTTCGCGGTGGTCGACGTCTCGCTCCGCGCAGGGGCGCACGCGATGATCTGGATCGCCTCCGTCGGACTGGCCCTCCATGTCGGGGGCGCCGTCGGCTCGGGGAGGGCGCTGCTCTCCGGAGTGCTCGACGGTCTGCTCAACGTGGTGCCCGTGGCCGTGCTGATGTGCTTCGGGATCGCCCTGGGACTCTCTCTTCGCGGCTTCGAGAGCGAGCGATCCGCCGACCAGCGTGTGATCAGGCGGTTGCATCGCGCCTCCGAGACGGAGAAGGAGCTGCTGCTGTCGGACGAGCGCGCCCGGAGCGCACGCGAGCTCCACGACGGCCTCGGGTACAAGCTGACCCTCGTCTCGATGAGTCTCGAGCTCGCTGATCGCCTGCGCTCCGCCGATGCCGAGCAGGCGTGGGCCGAGGTCCGCACCGCCCGATCCACGTCGAGCGAGGCTCTCGCGGACATGCGGATGTGGGTACGAGCGCTCAGTCCCTTCCGGGACGCGGGCGCCCGCGGCCTGGCTGCGCTGGAGTTGATCGCGGAGTCCTTCCGCGGCACGGGCGTGACCGTGGATGTGGTCGGCGACGAGGCGTCGGACCGTGTGCTCACCAGCGACGATGAGACCGCGCTCGTCGTCTACCGAGGCGTGCAGGAAGGGCTGACGAACGCTCTGCGGCACGGCGCTGCCCGCAGAGTCCGCATCGATATCGAGACGGACGACGTCCGGCTCGAGCTCTCGCTGCTCAGCGACATCGGCGCGGGAAGGAGCAACGGGATCAGCGACGGCGAGCCTGTGCTGGGGTTCGGGCTGCGCGGCCTCGACGATCGCGCGACGGCTCGCGGAGGTCGGTTGACGGCGCGGCGCATCGGCGACCGGTTCCTCCTGCGCCTCTCGATCCCTCTCGGAGGCGCCGACGGGGAACGGGAGAGCCGCGCCTCGTGACGGAGACGACACCGAGGCGAGTGCTGCTGGTGGAGGACCAGCAGATGATCCGCCGTGGGCTGGTCATGCTCCTCTCGACGGTCGAGGGTGTCGTGGTCTCGGCCCAGGCCGAGAACGGACAGGCTGCTCTGCACATTCTGCGCACGACGGAGGTGGACGTCGTCGTCACCGACGCGCGGATGCCGGTCATGGGCGGCGTGGAGCTCGCCGCCGAGTGTGCGCAGCTCCATCCGCGTCTGCCCGTCCTCCTTCTGACGACCTTCGACGACGACGCGCTCGTGCAGGCGGCCCTCTCGGCCGGCGCTTCCGGATTCCTCCTGAAGGACACCTCGGTGGAGGGTCTCGTCGTGGCCCTCGACGCGGTGATCGCCGGCGGGATGGTGATCGATCCGCGCGTCGCCCGGCCGGCCGTCCAGCCGGGTCGCACCGGCGAGAGCCCGCTGACGCTGCTCACGCGGAGCGAGCGGGTGGTCGCCGAGCTGGTGGCCGAAGGGCGGAACAACAGGGAGATCGCGGCCGCCCTCGTGCTCGCCGAGGGCACCGTGAAGAACCACGTCTCGGCGCTGCTGCGCAAGCTCGGCCTCCGCGACCGCACCGCCCTCGCGCTCACGCTCTACAAAGGCTTCCGCCCCGACGGCGCCTGAAGGCGCTGGTCGGATTGCGGCCCAGGCGCGGCCGTCCTCGGGCGCCCGACCCGCCGCCTATCCTTGAGGGCGATGTCGAACTCCCGCGCCGAGGCCGCCTACCTGCGCTCCCTCGGCGCCTTCCGGACGCCGACCCTGGATCTCCTCCACGGCCGGTACGCCCCGTTCGTCGTCGCCGCCCTGTCGCTCGTGTTCACCGTCGACCGGCAGGTGGTGGCCGTCGCTGACGCGCACGCCGAGGTGGGGGAGCTGCTCGAGGAGCTGCGCTCGGCCGGGTACGACGAGGTCGAGCGCGCGCTGCCGAGCGGCACGGCGCGCGAGGTGTGCCGCTACTGGGTCCGCGTCGGCTGGCTCGTGCCGCAGATCGAGGGCGAGGCCGAGGTCTACCGGCTGAGCGCCCACGCCGTGAGCGCCCTCGAGATCACCGGGCGCACCGGAGGTGGACGCACGCGCGTCTCGAACTCGCGGGTGCGCACCCTGCTGGAGGCGGTCGAGCGGCTGGCCGCGGACGTCGATCCCGACCCGGAGGCCCGCCTCTCGCGGCTCCGCGAGGAGCGGGCGCGCCTGGACGCCGAGATCGCCGCACTCGAGGAGGGCGCCGGTCTCGAGCCGGCCGACGACGAGCAGCTCCTGGAGGAGGCCGAGAACGTGGTGCACCTCGCCCGCGAGCTGCCGGCCGACTTCGCGCGGGTGGCGGAGTCGATCAAGGCGATGCAGCGCGACGTGGTCGCGGACCTGCGCCGCGACGTCCGCCCGACCGGCGAGGTGCTGCGGGAGTACCTCGAGCGAGGTCAGCACGTGATGCAGGCCACCAGCGAGGGCCGTGCGTTCGCCGGAGCCCTCCGCCTCCTGGGCGACCCCGAGCGGATCGACGCGCTCGCCGATCAGCTGCACACCGTGCTCGTGCAGCCGTTCTCCCGCCTGATGGACCCCGCCCAGCGCGCGGAGCTGGCCGCGATCGGCCGCCGGGTGGAGCTGGGCGTGCAGGAGGTCCTGACCGCGCAGCGCCGCGCGTCCCACGTCATCACGGGCCAGGTCCGCACCCACGACCCGGCTCGCGACCGCCAGGTGGACGAGCTGCTGCGCGACGTGATGGCGGGGCTCCAGGAGTGGACGGGCGGGATCTCGCCGGACGCGCCGGTCGCGCCGCTGCGGCACCTGCCCGTCGCCGGGATCGGCCACCTGCGCCAGACCCTGGGAGACGTGCGTCCGGCCGGCGGGCCGGCGCCCCTGGCCGGAGACGACGGCGACGCCGAGTTCGTCGGCGACGACAGCCGGGCCTGGGGCGGTCCCCGCTACGCGGAGCTGGAGGCCTACGTGGCGGAGCTCGGCGACGAGTTCGATCTGGCGGACGCGTTCAGCGCGGCTCCGGAGGACACGCGACGGCCCGTCGACCTGCTCGGGCTGCTCGAGATCGCGCACCGGACGGGCCTCGTCGACCGCGAGGGCTACTCCGTCGTGAGCACGCGCCGACCCGACGGGACCGTGCGCCGCTTCGCCTTCGGATCCGTGACCGCCCGCACCGAGGAGGAGACCGACGATGAGTGACACCCTGGCGACCGACGGGACCGCCGCCGATCCGTTCATCGCGCCCGTGTCGATGGAGGAGGACCCCGACGAGCTCTTCCCCGGCGACCGCGGCGTCCTCGACACCGAGGTGCGCCGGGTGCTCGTGCACGTGCTGCAGCGCCGCTTCCTCCTCGCCGACCGCCACCGCGAGCAGTGGGCCGTGCTCCAGGAGCACCGGCAGCTGATCGAGTCGCGGCTGAACGACCTGTTCGTGCGGCTCGTCGTCGACCACGAGCGCGGGGTCGCCTACAAGCAGCAGGTGCGCTCCGACGAGGTGGAGATGCCGGTGCTGCTGCGCGACCTCCCCTACACCCGCGCCGAGACGCTGGTGCTGGTGCACCTGCGCACGGTCCATCAGCGGGAGTCGGCGGCCGGCGAGGCGTCGGCGCGCGTGGACGTCGAGGAGGTCGAGCAGACGGTGCTCAGCTACTTCGCGGACGCCGAGCGCGACACAGCCCGCCGGCAGCGCATGGTCCGCAAGGCGCTGGAGCGGCTCGGGCGCGACGGCATCGTCGACGAGGAGTCCGCAGGGCGGTACCGGATCAGCTCGATCGTGGAGATCGTGCTGAGCGCGCCGAAGCTGCGGGAGCTGAGCGACTGGCTGCGCGGGCGGGCGGGCGAAGACGCTTCCTCGGTGGTCGCAGAAGCGGCGCCCGCCGAGGAGCCCGGCTCGGACGATCCGGAGCAGGCGGACGACGACGCGCTCGAGGACGACGGCCTCGACGAGGACGCGGACCCGCCCACGGACGGCGTCCTGCCCGGAGCCGATGTCGCGGACGACGAGCCGCTGGACGACGAGCCGACCGACGACGACACCCCCGACCCGGAGGACGACCCCCGATGACGATGCTCGACACCCTCTTCGGCCTGATCCCCGCCGCCTCCCGCGGTCAGCAGTGGCTCGCCGAGGACCTGCAGCTGGTCAACTGGGGCGGCTACGACGGCGCGCACCGGGTCCGCTTCTCGCCCGGCGCCACGCTCCTCTGCGGCGGCTCCGGCTCCGGCAAGTCCACGCTGATGGACGCCTACATCGCCCTGATGATGCCGCACACCACGCCGTTTAACGGCGCCTCGAACGGCGGAGTGACGGGCCGTCCGCGCGGCGAGGACCAGCGCAACATCCTCTCCTACGCGCGCGGCAAGCTCGACGAGTCGCGCACGGACGAGGGCACGACCATGCGCGTCCTGCGCGGCGACGGAGTCGACACCTGGACCGCCGTCGCGATGACCTGGGTCGACCACGACGGCTCGCGCTTCAGCGCGGTCCGCGCCTGGTACGTCCCGGCCGGCTCCCGGGTGCTCGAGGAGACCGTGCGGATCCGCGCGAGCGCCGAGGGCCCGGTCGACCTCGCCGCGCTCGACCGGGCGGCGGCGCACCGCTTCTCCGACGCGTCGCTGCGCGCGGCGGGCCTGGATCCGCTCGGCACCGACCGCGAGTTCTCGGCGCGTCTGCACGCGGTGCTCGGCATCGGAGCGGCGGGAGCCGGATCGAAGGCGATGAGCCTGCTCGCCCGCATCCAGGCCGGTCAGCAGATCACGACCGTCGACGACCTCTACAAGCGGCTCGTGCTCGAGGAGCCCGAGACCCTGGCCTCCGCCGACGCGGTCGTCGCCCACTTCGACGAGCTCGAGAGCACCCGGCAGCGGATGCTCACCGCGCGCCAGCAGGTCGCGGCACTCGAGCCGTTGCGGGGCCTGCGCCTGCGCATCGCCGCGTCCGCGGAGCGCGTGCGCCTCATCGACGCGCTCGGGGAGTTCGACGCCCCGGTGTCGCCGGCGGCCCTGTGGCGCGCTGAGCAGCGCCTCGGCCTGCTGCGCGACGTCGAGGTCGAGCTGCGCGAGCGCACCCGCGCCGTCGACGCCGTGCTCCGCGAGAAGCGGGCCCTCGCCGAGGCGGCGGAGTCGGAGCGGGACGGGCTCGCCGAGGTGCTGCGGGCCTCCGGCGGCGACCGCCTCGAGACGGCCCAGCGCGAGCTCCGCGAGGTGGAGCGGCGGCTGGGCGCGGCGCGCGAGAACCGCGCCCGGCTCGAGGAGGACCTGCGCGCTCTCGGCGAGCCGGAGACCACCCGCGAGCGGTTCGAGGCGGTGCTCGCCCGGGCGGCGAGCGCGGCCGACGCCAAGCGCAGCACCCGTGCGGCCTGGTCGGACGCGGTCGCCGAGCGGAAGGCCGCGGCGCGCGATCTCGCCGAGCTCGAGGCGGAGCAGCGCTCGGCCTCGGACCGTCGGGACAGCATCCCCCGGCCTCTGCACGAGGCGCGCGAGCGGATCGCGGAGGCAGCCGGCCTCACCGCCGACGACCTGCCCTTCGTCGGCGAGCTGGTCGAGGTGCGTGCCGAGTTCGAGCCCTGGCGCGAGGCGTTCACGCTCGCCCTCGGCGGCTTCGCGACGACGCTGATGATCGACTCCGCCCACCTCGACCGCTTCCGCCGCGCCATCGACTCCCTCCGGCTCCCGGTCCGGCTCCGCTACGAGGGCGTGGAGACCGGGCTCGAGGAGGTGCGGGGCCTCGACCCGCAGACGCTGCCCGGGCGCCTCGACTACCGCGCCACCGCCTTCACCGGCTGGCTGCAGGACCGGCTCGAGGACCGCTTCGGCTACGTGTGCGTCGACAGCGCTGCGGAGCTCGGGCGCCACCGGCTCGCCCTGACCCTCACCGGTCAGCTCTCGCAGGGGCAGCGCGGTGCGCACGGCGGCCACGGCGCCGCGAACGTCCTCGGCTTCTCCAACACCGGTCGTCTCCGCGAGCTGAACGCCCTGGTCGAGGCGGCCCGGGCCCGCAGCGCGGCGGCCGTCTCGGCGGCGTCGGCGGCGGAGGAGGCCCTCGATGCGCTCGACGACCGGATGACGCGCCACGCCCGCCTCGCGCTGGTGAGCTGGGAGACGGTCGACGTCGAGTCGCTGCTCGCCGAGCAGGAGCGATGGGAGGCGGTCGGCGCCGAGGCGGCGGAGGCGAACCCCGAGCTCGCCGGGCTGCAGGAGCAGATCGACGGGCTGCGCGGCCGCCTCGAGCGCCTCCGCCAGGAGATCGCGCGCGCCGGTGTGGAGCGCGAGCGGATCGAGGCGGAGTGGGCCGTCGTGGTCGACGACGTCGACGCGAGCCAGGCGGTTCTCGATGCGGCGGAGCAGGCAGGACGCGAGCTCGACGACGACCAGCGCGCCTTCCTCGACGCCCGGTTCACGCTGACCGAGGCCGCGGCGTCCGGCAGCGCCTCGGACGTCCTGGTCCGCTTCGACGCGGCGCTCGCCACGGCAGCGCAGCGACTGGCGGAGGACCGCCGCTCCGCGGCCGAGGCGCACGAGCAGCAGCGCGAGAGCGCCGGCCGGATCATGGCCGGCTTCCTCGACCGCTGGCCGAACCCCAACCTGCTCGCGGACCCCGAGGCGTCCGCGGGCGACTTCGAGCGGCTGCTCGACGCCCTCGAGACCAGCGGCCTGCACCGGCTCGAGACCGAGTGGCGCGACAGCCTGCTCACGCTCTCCGGCAACGACCTCACGAGCTTCGACTCCACGCTCGGCCGCTCACTGCGGGAGATCCGCGAGCGGATCGAGCCGATCAACGTGATCATGCAGGATCTGCCGTTCTACGACGACGGCCACCGTCTGCAGATCACGACGCGCGAGAACCAGTCGGAGGTGCGCCGTCGCTTCCGCCGCGAGCTCCGCGAGGTGCGCGCGCAGATCCAGGCCGTGTCCGCGGAGGAGGAGCGCGAGCAGGTCTACCGGCGGATGTCCCGGCTCATCCAGCGGCTGCGGCGCACCGCGCCCGACTTCGGCGACCTCGTCGACGTCCGCAACCACGTCCGGGTCAGCGCCGAGCGCGTGGACGCCGTCACCCGAGCGCACGTGGCGCTGTACGACCACATCGGCGAGAAGTCCGGCGGGGAGTCGCAGGAGCTGATCGCCTTCATCGTCGGAGCGGCGCTGCGCTACCAGCTCGGCGACGCGGGAGCCGACCGCCCCCGGTACGCCCCGGTCTTCATGGACGAGGCGCTGATCAAGGCCGACGCCCACTTCACCAAGCGGGCGATCGGTGCGTGGCGCGGTCTCGGCTTCCAGCTCGTGATCGGCGCCCCGAACGACAAGTACAGCGCGATCGAGCCGCACGTCGAGGTGGAGTACGACATCCTCAAGGACACGCGCGGACGCTCCTGGGCCAGGCCGAAGGTGGGCCTGGTCCCCTAGGGCTTCGTGCCGATCTTCGCGTGGCTGCGCGAGTAGGCGAAGTAGATCGCG
Source organism: Rathayibacter sp. AY1C9 (assembly GCF_002932315.1). Classification (NCBI taxonomy): domain Bacteria; kingdom Bacillati; phylum Actinomycetota; class Actinomycetes; order Micrococcales; family Microbacteriaceae; genus Rathayibacter; species Rathayibacter sp. AY1C9. Next base: position 79,918 of record NZ_PSVZ01000011.1, on the reverse strand, counting down.
AAGCCCACGGCCAGCCAGATCAGGAAGCGCAGCCAGGTCTCGATCGAGAGGTTGAGCATCAGGTAGGTGCAGATCAGGGCCGAGAGCAGCGGGAGCCACGGGTTCAGCGGGACCCGGAAGCCGCGCTTCAGGTCGGGCCGCTTGCGGCGCAGCACCACGACGCCGACCGAGACCAGCACGAACGCCGAGAGCGTTCCGATGTTGACCATCTCCTCGAGCACGCCGATCGGAGTGAGCCCGGCGAGCAGCGCGACGACGATGGTCACGACCACGGAGGTGAACCACGGCGTGCGCAGGCGCGGGTGGACGGTGGCCAGGCGCCGGGGGAGGAGCCCGTCGCGCGCCATCGCGAAGATGATGCGCGTCGCTCCGATCAGCAGCGTCAGCACGACGGTGGTCAGACCGGCGACGGCGCCGGCCGAGATGACCGTCGCCATCCAGGTCTGCCCGTGGTAGGCGAACGCATTGGCGAGCGCGGCCGACGGGTCGAGCTCGCGGTAGGGGACCATGCCGGTCACGACGAGGGCGACGGCGCAGTACAGGACCGTGCAGATGATCAGCGAGGCGATGATGCCGATGGGCAGGTCGCGCTGGGGGCGGCGGGTCTCCTCCGCGGTCGTCGCGACGACGTCGAACCCGATGTAGGCGAAGAACACCAGGGAGGCGCCGGCGATGATGCCGCCGACGCCGAACGTGGCCGGCTCGATGCCCGAGAGGAACTGGAGCAGCGGCTGGGTCAGACCGGACGCGGACTGCGAGGGCTCGGCGGCGGGGACGAACGGGGTGTAGTTGGCGGTGTTCACGAACTGCAGGCCCGCGATGATGACGAACAGGACGATGAACAGCTTGATCGCGACGAGCACCAGGTTGACGCGCAGCGATTCCTTGATCCCGAAGGTCATCAGCGCGCCGAGCGCGAGGACGAGCAGGATCGCCGGCACGTCGACCACGCCGCCGTAGGTGAGCGCCGGCGGGAGGGTCACTCCCAGCTGCTGCAGCAGCGACCCGAGGTACGCGCTCCACCCCTGCGCGACCACGCTCGCTCCGAGGAACAGCTCGAGGATCAGGTCCCAGCCGATGATCCAGGCGAAGAGCTCGCCGAGGGAGGCGTAGGAGAAGGTGTAGGCGGAGCCCGACACCGGGACCGTGGAGGCGAACTCGGCGTAGCACATGGCCGCGAGGGCGCAGGCGAATGCGGCGACGACGAAGCTCAGGACGATCGCCGGTCCGGCGATGTCGTGGGCGGCGCGGCCGGTGAGGGTGAAGATGCCGGCGCCGATGACGACTCCGACGCCGAAGACCGTGAGATCGAGCGCGGTCAGCGACTTCTTGAGCTTGTACTCGGGCTCATCGGTGTCGGCGATCGACTGCTCGACGGACTTGGTGCGGAGGAGGCTCACGGTGGTTCTCTCTGTGGGCTGCGGGGTGGAGGCGCGAGGGCCACTGGGGAGGATAGCGGGGCGGGCGCCTCTGCCGCGCCGGGCGTCGCGCGAGTACGCTTCCCGGCCATGAGCAGGATCTTCTCCGTGGCGTTCGCCGACGTGCACCCCCTCTACGTGGCGAAGGCGGAGCGCAAGGGCCGGACGAGGGAGGAGGTCGACGAGGCGGTCCGCTGGCTCACCGGCTTCTCGGACGAGGAGCTGGCCAGGCACCTCGAGAGCAGGACGACCTTCGAGGAGTTCTTCGCGGCGGCGCGCCTGCCTCCGCAGGCCTCGGCGATCACAGGGATGATCTGCGGCGTGCGGGTCGAGACGATCGAGGATCCGCTGATGCAGCGCATCCGGTACCTCGACAAGCTGATCGACGAGATCGCGAAGGGACGGCCGATGGCGAAGGTGCTGCGGGCTCCCGCGGCCGGCTGAGCCGCCGGCCCCGAGCGCTCCTCCACAGGCGCCGATTCGCTCCGGTTCTCCCCGGTCGGGGCCGGCGGGATCTCGCGCCGCCGGCGACGCGAGCAGGGTGTCGGACATGACATCCACACAGCGAACCCCTGCTCTTCCGTCCCGCCGCCGCGATCCCGAAGTCCTGCGGGCGAGCGCGATCCAGGACCTCCTGGCGGCCGTCCCCTCCATCATCGGCATCCGTCCGGAGGAGTCCGTCGTGGTGGTGCCGTTCCTCGGCACGCGCGCCGGGGGAGGCTTCCGGATCCCGCTCCCGGAGACGCTGCGCGGGATGGAGGCGGAGGCGCTGGCGGGCGGCTGCGCGGCCATGATGGAGACGATGCCGCGGGCCACCGGTGTGCTGGTGGTGGTCTGCACCCGTGCGGGCTACGCCGAGGAGCGGGGGATCCCGCATCTCGACCTCGGCCACGCGGTGCTCCGGCGCCTGGAGCGCACGCGGCTGGACATCATCGCCGTGGCCTGCATCGCCGCCGACGGATGGGGGCGCTACACGGACGCCGAGGAGTGCCGCAGGCCACGTCCGCTCCTCGAGATCGAGCGGAGCGAGACCGGCGTCCTCGCCCGAGCGGTGGCCGATGAGCCTCTGGACATCGACGCGCTCTCCGTGCTGCCGCCGGTCGTCGAGGAGGATCGCGCGCTCGTCGCGGAGGTGCTCCGCCGGCCGCCCCTGGTCGGCGACACGGAACGGCTCGTCGAGCGCTGGCTCAGCGGACCGCGGGACGTCCGCCGCGAAGGACTGATCGTGCGGACCCTGCAGTCGCCGCCCCTCCGAGACCGGGTGACCGTGCAGATCGCGCGGAGCCCGCAGGCGGGAGTGGGAGTGCCGCCCGGCGCGGTGGGCGACGCCCGCGCCGGAACGGACGACGACCACGACCTCGAGCTGTCGGCAGTGCTGCTCGGCAGCGGGCGCGCTCCGGAGCGCGCCCGTCTGGCGCGGGCGACCGGGCTCCTCGCCCGTGCCGCCGCGCTGGCGCCGGAGGAGGCGCGCTCCTCCGTGCTCACCGTTCTCGCGTGGTGCTGGTGGGCGAGGGGAGTCTCGAGCCTCGCCGGGCTCCACCTCGACGAGGCGCTGCGGCTCGACCCCGACGACTCGATGGCCCGGCTCTACGCCTCGCTGTTCGCAGCCCGCCCCCTGCCGGACTGGGTGCTCGCGGCCGCTGCCGAGGCCCTCGACGCCGCGAGCGCCTGAGGTCGGGCGCCGGCCGGTGCGCTCGCCCCGGAGACGGATGCTCTTGCGCGGGGGAGGGGACGGCCCTAATATGCAACCATATGGTTGTACGAATGGACGCCGACATCGACCTGCTCTTCCGGGCGCTGGCCGACAGCACCCGCCGCGACATCGTCGCCCGGGTGCTGGTCGGCGAGCAGTCCGTCTCCGCACTCGCGGCGCGCTACGAGATGTCGTTCGCGGCGGTGCAGAAGCACGTGGCCGTCCTCGAGCGGGCGGCACTCGTCCGCAAGCGGAGGAGGGGGCGGGAGCAGCTGGTGCAGGGCGAGGTCGCCGCAGTGCGGCGGGCGTCGCGCCTGCTCGACGCCTACGAGCAGCTGTGGGCGGGGAGGATCGACCGCATGTCGGACCTCCTCGACGAGGAGTGACACCCGCGAGCCGACCGGCGCGCGGGATCTGCTGGAGGGAGAGGCGCGATGAGCGTGCTGCAGTCCGTCAAGGACATCGAGGAACTGACCCTGACCGTGACCGCCGAATTCGACGCGGGGATCGAGCGCGTCTGGCTCCTCTGGACGGATCCGCGCCGCCTCGAGCGCTGGTGGGGGCCGCCGACCTGGCCGGCGACCTTCGAGCGGCACGAGCCGGTCGAGGGTGGACGGAGCGCCTACGTCCTGACGGGACCGGACGGCGAGCAGGCGCGCGGCTGGTGGCGCGTGACCCGGGTGGAGGAGCCGACGCGGTTCGAGTTCGAGGACGGCTTCGCCGACGAGCGCGGCGACCCGGTCGACGCGCTGGGGATCACCCGGGCCACGGTCACCCTCGACGAGATCGAGCCGGGGCGCACGCGGATGGTCCTCCGCAGCCGTTTCGAGTCGGTCGAGCAGCTCGAGCAGATGGTCCAGATGGGCATGGAGGAGGGACTCCGCCAGGCGATGGGGCAGATCGACGCGATCCTGCTCGAGGACTGAGTCGGCGCCGTCGCCCCGGAGGCCTCGGCGCTCGCCGCGCCGAGCCTCCGTGTGGAGGAGCCGCCCGCGCTACTGCTCGGAGTCGGTGAGGGCGGCGGCGTAGGCGCGGACGGAGCGCTGGTACCGGGGGAGCCCCGGAGCCAGCGCCTCCAGCGCGATCCGCAGGGCCTCGTCGACGCGCCCGGCGCTGTGCAGGGCGAGCGCGAGGAACACCTCCCGCGCGGAGCCCACCGCGGGGTGCGCAGCGGCGCCGGCGAGGAGGTCGATCGCCTCATCGGTGCGGCCGAGGTTCCGGAGTGTCGAGGCGTACTGGATCGTCAACCGCGCCCGCCGCTCGTCATCCAGGCCGGCGGCGAGGGCGCGCTCGTACTCGACCGCCGCCTCCGCCCCGTGTCCCGCGCTGTCGAGGGCGCCGCCCAGCTCGAAAGCGGCGACTCCGTCGTGTCCCGGGTAGCGGGCTGCGAGGACGCGCATCCGCTCGACGACGCCGTCCGGGTCGTCCTGAGCGTCGAGGCGCTCGACCGCCGCGAGCCAGAGGGCGAGCGCGTCGGTCTCGGGGCGATCGGGGTCGGAGGCGCGTGTCTCGGTCACGCCTCCGACGCTACCGCGCCCGCACAGTGCGGCGGAGCGGGGCTACGAGGCGGTCGAGTCGGCGCCGTCGTCGTCCGACCCGCCGTCGTCGGAGCCGGAGGTGCCCGCTCCGACCGGCGCGGCGCGTCGCCCGGCCTCGATCAGGGCGGTCGACGCAGCCGCTCCGCCGATCAGGGCGAACAGCGCCCAGCCGGCTCCCCACTTGCGCTTGCCGATCAGGGCGTCGAACGAGAGCGCGCCGGGGCCGTCCGCGACGATCGAGGCCGTCGCCGCGACGAGGACGGCGTTGTACTCCCACCCGCCGCCCGCGTTCCACAGGCCGTTGCTCCAGTGCACCTTGCGCACGGCGGTGACCATCGTGGCGACGAGTCCGGCGGCGGCGAGCGGAGTCGCGGCGCCGAGGGCGAGAGCGGCGCCTCCGGCCGTCTCGGTCACCGCTGCGGCGACGGCGTTGCGCCGGGCCGGATGCATCTCCAGGCTCGACATCATCTGCTCGGTGCCGTCGAGGCCGGGGCCGTCGAACGAGCCCCGCAGCTTCTGCAGACCGTGTCCGACGAAGAGCCCGCCGACGGCGAGACGGAGAACGAGTGAGCCGACCTTCATGGTGACCTCCGGGGTGGGGTGGGGACGTGTAGTGCGAGGGTCCCGGCTGCGCCGCGCCCGGTCAAGGGGTCGCGCCCGGTGAGCGGGCCGCGCGGGAGGCGTGCGCGCTCGGGGAGGGCTCAGAGCAGCGCGTAGGCGGAGGCGTCCATCATCACGGTGCCGTCGGTGCACACCTGGAGCTCGGCCGGGGCGCGGACCGCGCCGTCCGGGGCGTCGAGGACCTCGGCGACGAGGAACGCGGAGGTCCCGACCGCGCAGCCGTAGGCGCCGGGGGAGTGCCAGGCGACCCGGACGTCCGCCCGGGCGCCGGGGACGAGGATCACGGGAGCATCGGGGTTCGGGCCGGACGCGTCGGCGACCGCGCTGATCCGGTTCCCGTCGGCGTCGGTCGCGTAGACGCCGGGGATGCCCGCGAGAGCGCAGTCCGAGGAGGAGGTGCTGGTGAGCACGAGGTCGAAGGCGCTGTTCCCGGCACCCGACGCGTCGGGGTCGGGGCGGTACTCCATCGTCAGGTCGGAGCCCGTGCAGCGCGCCGCCGCCGGATCCGCGGCGGGAGAACCGGTCGACGAGGGCTCGGGGGTCGCCGTGACCGTCACGGTCACGGTGGGAGTCGGCGTCGGAGCGGGAGTCGGCGAAGAGGTCGCGGTCGCGGTCGGCGTCGGGAGCGGCGTCCGCGCGGACGGGGCTCCGCCGCTGCCCGCGCAGCCGGTGAGGACGAGGACGAGTGCTGCTGCTGCCAGCGCGGAGGCGCCGGTCCGGTGCGAGAACGTGCTCATGTCCGCAGTCTGCCACCGCCCGGACCGATCGGCTCCGCGGATCCGCGAGCATGCTCGGAGGTCCCGGTCAGGGAGGCGGAGGACGGATGCGGCGGGCGTCCGGAGGTGCCCCTCCCCGCGCCCGCCGCACCGGTGTCGGCGCTAGACGCGGACGACCATCTTCCCGGTGTTGCCGCCGCGCATCATCGAGAGGAACGCGTCCACGGCGTGGTCGATGCCGTCGACGACGGTCTCGTCGTAGGCGATCTCTCCGTCGGCGAACCAGCCGGCCATCAGCCGGTTGAACTCCGGCGCGTGGTCGAGGTAGCCGGACAGCGTGAATCCGCGCAGCGTGAGACCGCGGGTGATGATGTTCGCCATGTTGTCCGGGCCGGGCGTCTTCTCGGTGCTGTTGTAGCCGGCGATCGCTCCGCAGAGCGCCGCGCGGCCGCCGTCGCGGAAGGCGTCGAGGGCCGCTTCGAGGTGGTCGCCGCCGACGTTGTCGAAGTACACGTCGATCCCGTCGGGCGCGGCCTCGGCCAGCTGCTCGCGGACCGGGCCGGAGTGGTAGTCGAAGGCGGCGTCGTAGCCGTACTTCTCGGTCAGCAGGGCGACCTTCTCGGCCGAGCCCGCGGATCCGACGACCCGCTCGGCTCCGAGGAGGCGCGCGATCTGGCCGGCGGCCGAGCCGACGGCTCCCGCGGCGCCCGAGACGAAGACGGTGTCGCCCTCCTTCATGCCCGCGATGGCGGTGAGCCCGACGTACGCGGTGAGTCCGGTCATCCCGAGGATGCCGAGGCGGAGCGAGAGCGGCACTCCGGGGATCTCGGGGACGACGCGGAACTGCGACGACTCGGCCTGCACGACGTCGCGCCAGCCGAGCTGGTGCAGGACCGCGCTGCCGACGGGGAACGCGGGGTCGTCGGAGACGGTCACCCGGCCGACGGCACCGCCGGTCATGGTCTCGCCGAGGGCGAAGGGCGGGGTGTAGCTCTTCACGTCGTTCATGCGGCCGCGCATGTAGGGGTCGACCGAGAGGAAGGCGTTCTCGACGCGGATCTCGCCCGCGGCCGGGTCGCCGTACTCGACGGTCGCGGTCCGGAAGTCCTCGGCGACGGGCCAGCCGTCGGGGCGGCGGACGAGCTGGATCTGGGTGCTGGTGACGGTGCTCATAGGACCTTTCGTGGTGGTGGAGCGGAGGGGATCAGAGTGAGAGGCCGACGGCGAGCGCGATCACCGCGAGCAGACCCGGGGTCATCTGGGTCAGCGCGGCGCGGCGCTTGGTCGGAGCGGAGAGGAGCAGGACGAGTGCTGCGGCGACCATCGATCCGGCGCCGGCGAACACGAGGGCCGCGCCGACGGCGGTGGCGCCGATCGCGACGGCGACGATGCCCGCCGCGGTGACGACGGCGAGGAAGAGGTTGTAGAAGCCCTGGTTGTAGGCCATCTCCTTCGTCGCCTCCGCCTCGCCGGCGGTCGTGCCGAACGTCGATCGGGCGCGCGAGGTCGTCCAGAGGACCGACTCGAGCACGAAGATGTAGACGTGCAGCGCCGCGGCGAGAGCGGCGAGCACCAGTCCGAGAACGATCACGGCGGGCCTCCAGGCGATGGTCGTGATGCGGAGGGCTCCGCACCGATTGTGTAACGACCAGTCCACAATATACTGGAGCGAGCGGTCCGCGCCAGTGCGGCGCCGCAGCTGTCACCCCTCAGGAGGAGCACCGTGGGTCGCACGCAGGGCTTCGACACCGAGCAGGTCGTCCGCGCCGCCCGCGCCGTCTTCTGGGAGAGCGGCTTCGAGGAGGCGTCGCTCCCGGACCTGGAGTCCGCGACCGGACTGCGCCGCTCCAGCCTCTACCACGCCTTCGGCAGCAAGCGCGGGCTCTTCGACGCTGCCGTGCAGAGCTACCTCGACGAGGTGGTGCGGCCCCGGCTCGCCCCGCTCGTCGATCCGCGAGGGGCGTCGCCGACGGCGCTCGAGGAGTACTTCGCCGGGCTGCGGGCGGCGCTCGCCGACTCCCGCACGCTCTCGGCGAGGAGCGGCTGCCTGCTGCTCAACGCCGCGGGCGCGCCGATCGCGCGCGACGACGCCGTGCGCGAGGTGATCGCCGACTACCGGGCCGAGCTGCTGGGCGCACTGCGCACCGGAGCGCTGGCCCGCTGGCCCGACGCGCAGGCGTGGGCGTCGGCTCAGGCGGACGTCCTCGTGTCGCTGCTGGTGGCCGCGCTCGTGCTGGCCCGCGTCGATCCGGCGCAGTCGCTCGCCACCGTGGACGCCGCGCTCGCGCTCGTCCGGTCCTCCGCGCCCTGACGGCCGGCGCGACGAACGCCGGAGCACCGCTCTCGCGCCGGGCCCGCCCTCGCACCCGGCGCGCCGGGTCGGTCCGCACAGCACGACGCCCCCGTGCGCCTCGCGTCCCCGTGGGACGGATGCGCGCGGGGGCGTCGGGCGGGCGGGTTCAGTCGGTTCCGGCGTCGAACGCCGCACCCTCCGAGGCCAGGTCGGTGGCGCGTCCGAGCGCATCGGCCGCTGCGGACCCGCCGCCCTCGGTGATCGCGTCGGCCTCGCCGATCTCGAGCTCGCCGACGAGCTCGGCGGTCGGACCGCCGACGAGGCCGGCGGCCGCGTACTGCTCGAGCCGCGAGCGGGAGTCGGCGATGTCGAGGTTGCGCATCGTGAGCTGCCCGATGCGGTCCTCGGGGCCGAAGGCGGCGTCGCCGACCCGCTCCATCGAGAGCTTGTCCGGGTGGTAGCTCAGCGCGGGGCCGGTCGTGTCGAGGATCGTGTAGTCGTCGCCGCGGCGCAGACGCAGGGTGACCTCCCCGGAGACGGCCGAGCCGACCCAGCGCTGGATGGACTCGCGCAGCATCAGCGACTGCGGGTCGAGCCAGCGGCCCTCGTACATCAGGCGGCCGAGACGGCGGCCCTCCGAGTGGTACTGGGCGACGGTGTCCTCGTTGTGGATCGCGTTCAGCAGGCGCTCGTAGGCGATGTGCAGCAGCGCCATGCCGGGGGCCTCGTAGATGCCGCGGCTCTTGGCCTCGATGATCCGGTTCTCGATCTGGTCCGAGACGCCGAGCCCGTGGCGTCCGCCGATCGCGTTCGCCTCGAGCACGAGCGCGACGGCGTCCGAGAACTCGACGCCGTTCAGCGCGACGGGGCGGCCGGCCTCGAAGCGCACCGAGACGACCTCGGAGGCGATCTCGACCTCGTCGCGCCACGACGCGACCCCCATGATCGGCTCGACGAGCTCGAGGCCGCTGGAGAGCTCCTCGAGGCGCTTGGCCTCGTGGGTGGCGCCCCAGATGTTGGCGTCGGTCGAGTAGGCCTTCTCGGTGGCGTCGCGGTAGGGGAAGCCGCGGGCGACCAGCCACTCCGACATCTCGGTGCGGCCGCCGAGCTCGTTGACGAACTGCACGTCGAGCCAGGGCTTGTAGATGCGCAGGCGGGGGTTGGCGAGCAGGCCGTAGCGGTAGAACCGCTCGATGTCGTTGCCCTTGTAGGTCGAGCCGTCGCCCCAGATGTCGACGCCGTCCTCGCGCATGGCGCGGACGAGGAGGGTGCCGGTCACGGCGCGGCCGAGGGGGGTGGTGTTGAAGTAGGTCTTGCCGCCGGAGCGGATGTGGAAAGCGCCGCACTGCAGGGCGACGAGCCCCTCCTCGACCAGCGCGCTCTTCGCGTCGACGAGGCGCGAGATCTCGGCGCCGTACTGGGCCGCGCGGGACGGGACGCTCTCGATGTCGGGCTCGTCGTACTGGCCGATGTCGGCCGTGTACGTGCAGGGCACCGCGCCCTTCTCGCGCATCCAGGCGACGGCGACGGATGTGTCGAGGCCTCCCGAGAATGCGATTCCGACACGCTCGCCCACGGGCAGACTGCTCAACACTTTCGACATGCCTCCGATTTTAGGAGGAACGGGGACCTCCTCCGTGCCGCGGGAGGTCCGAGCCGCCTCCCGGGGCGCCCGCGCGGGGTGCGCTCCGGCTGTGGGAGCACGTCCTCCGTCGATCCGCGTCGATCGCCGCCGCCCCCGACCGGGGCGCGCGAGCCGGCCGGAGGCTCCGTGGTCCGGAGGCGGCGCCCGCGCAGCCGGCGCGGATCGCCCGCTCCGGCTGAGTGGTTCCGCGCGGCCCGGATGGACGGCCGTGGCGAGCGCGTGCCAGGCTCCGCTCGACCCCCGCTTCCGCCGCCGCCGCCTCCGAAAGGGCTCTCCGTGCCACGACCTCCTCATCGCCTCGCGGCGATGGCCCTCGCCTGCCTGCTCGCCGCGGGCGGTTCCGCCGCTCTGGCGCCGTCCGCCCTCGCGACGCAGGCCGTCGCCGAGACTCCGACCGCCTTCGTCCCGGGGGAGACTCCGCCCGCAGAGGCGCGCGGATCGCAGACCTACACGAACGCTCTCCTCGGCGGCGACTCGCTCGACGCGGGGGAGCGCATCTTCTCGAACGGAGACTCCGCGAGCTTCGAGATGCAGGCGGACGGCAACGCCGTGATCTACGACGCCGGGCGCCGCCCCGTCTGGAGCACCAGGACCCAGGGCACCGGAGCGACCACGGTGCGGATGCAGGAGGACGGCAACCTCGTCGTCGTGACCGGCTCCGGCACGCCCGTCTGGGCGTCCGGGACCGCGGGAGAGACCGGCGCGCTCGCCCTCATCCAGGACGACGGGCAGCTCGTGCTCGTCCGCCCGAACGGGGACACGGCCTGGTCCTCGGCCGACGAGCAGGAGCCCGAGCCGGAGCCGATCGCCGACGTCCTCGACAGCGGGCGCGAGCTCTCTCCGGGACAGCAGCTGACCGCCTCTGACGGCCGCTCGCGCGCCGCGATGCAGAGCGACGGCAATCTCGTCGTCTACGTGGACGGATCCCCGCGCTGGAGCTCCGTCACCTCCGGAGCGGGCAACCGCCTCGCGATGCAGACCGACGGGAACGCGGTGGTCTCGGCCGCCGGGTCCGGCGTGCGCTGGCAGGCGGGAACGCCCGGGAACCCGGGCGCGCGGATGCGGATGCAGAACGACGGCAACCTGGTGATCACCGCCGCCTCCGGACGGCCGCTCTGGGCGAGCTCGACCTCGCGCGCGCCTGAAATCCGAGACGTCCTCTCCTCCGGCTCGCGGCTCAGCCGGGGACAGCAGCTCACCTCGCCGGACGGCCGGTCGCGCGCCTCCCTGCAGGGCGACGGCAATCTCGCGGTCTACTCGCGGGGGGACGTCCGCTGGGGCGCCGGCACCCAGGGCGAGGGCGAGACGCTCTCGATGCAGTCGGACGGCAACGCCGTGGTCACCTCCGCCTCGGGCCGACCCCTCTGGGCCTCGGGTACGGCGGGCAACCCGGGATCCCGCCTGCAGATGCAGAACGACGGCAACCTGGTCGTCTACTCCGCCTCGGGCCGCGGGCTGTGGGCGAGCGACACTCCTCCGGCGCCGCCCGCGCCCGCCGTCCGGGACACCCTCTCCTCCGGGAACCGGCTGACCGCCGGTCAGCTGCTGCGCTCCTCCGACGGAGGAAGCGAGGCGGTCATGCAGGGCGACGGCAACCTCGTCGTCTACTCGCGCGGCTCGGCCCGCTGGGCGGCCGGCACGTCCGGAGGCGGCAACCGGCTCGAGATGCAGTCCGACGGCAACGCCGTGGTCTACGCGGGCTCCGGCGGAGCGCGCTGGCAGTCCGGCACGGCGGGCAGCCCGGGCTCCCGGATGGTCATGCAGAACGACGGCAATCTGGTGATCTACTCGCCGCAGGGCCGCGCACTCTGGGCGAGCACGCAGGCCGCGGCACCGGCGCCGGCACCGGCGCCCGGCCCGGGACGACCTGCTTATCCCGGCGACGCTGTGAACTGCGACGACTTCCCGGACCAGGCCTCAGCTCAGCGGTACTTCGACCTGTACGACCCGTACTACGGCGATGTCGCAGGGCTCGACAGGGACGACGACGGGTTCGCCTGCGAGTCCAACTGAAGGCAGCGAAGGTCCGCCCCTGCCGGAGGGGCGGGCCTTCGGCCGTCCTCCGACGACGAGAGCCTCACCCTCCTCTCTCAGGTCCGAGCGGTCCCCTGCAGGCCTCCGGGCCACGCTCGCGGGTATCGAGTGGCGAAGACAACCCGCCTGCGCGAGAGGCTCTCCGGCGGACGACCATCGACAAGGCGCCTTGCGCACTGATGCTCCGCTGCCGCGCGAGCTCCCGCGCCGCCGGGTGACGCGGCATGCTGGGGCAGGACTCCGCCGACGACGCGGATCGGAAGGACGCCATGACCCCGACGATTCCCTCCAGCCGCGAGAGCCTGCTGGTCACCCCTGACGAGCTCGCCGAGCTCATGGCCTCCACCGAGCCGCCGCTCGTCCTCGACGTGCGCTGGCGCCTCGACCGGCCCGACGGCCGCCCGGAGTACCTCGCGGGCCACCTGCCCGGCGCGGTGCACGTCGACCTCGATCACGAGCTGGCCGCCCACGGCGAGCCGGAGGAGGGGCGCCACCCGCTGCCTCCGATCGAGGTGCTGCAGGAGGCGGCGCGCGGCTGGGGGCTCCGCCGGGGCCGGTCCGTCGTCGTGTACGACGACGCGCGTAGCGTCCCGGCCGCGCGGGCCTGGTGGCTGCTGCGGGCGACGGAAGTGGAGGACGTCCGCCTGCTCGACGGGTCGCTCGCCGGCTGGATCCGCTCGGGGCGGGAGCTCGAGACGGGCGACGTCCCGCGCGAGCGGGGCGACGTCGAGCTGGCCTACGGTCGGCTCCCGGTGCTGGACATCGACGAGGCGGCGGCGCTGCCCTCGGCGGGCGTCCTGCTCGACGCCCGCGCCCCTGAGCGGTACCGCGGCGAGGTCGAGCCGATCGACCCGCGGGCGGGCCACATCCCCGGCGCTCGGAACGCTCCCGCGTCCGCGGCGCTCGACTCCGAGGGGCGGTTCCGGCCCGCCTCCGACCTGCGCGCGGGATTCGAGGCGCTCGGCGTACGGGAGGACGCCCCCGTCGGCGTGTACTGCGGCAGCGGCGTCTCGGCCGCGGTCGACGTCGTCGCGCTCACGCTCGCGGGCTTCGCGCCGGCGCTCTACCCGGGCTCCTGGTCGCAGTGGTCGAGCACGCCGGGCCGGACGGTGGCGACCGGCCCGGAGGCCTGAACCGCCTGCTCCGGAGCGCCCGCGGAGCTCAGCTGAGGCGGGAGTGCTCGCCGAGGTGGTGCCAGGTGCGGTTGTGGTAGACGAGCGGCGCCGTGGTCTCGGAGTCCTCGGGCACGTGGGCCTCGAGGGCGTGCACGGCGACGATCGTGGACGATCCCGCCTCCATGCGGTTGATCACCGTGCCGCGGATCCAGGCGGCGGCGCCCGGGAAGAACGGCTCGCCCGTGGGCAGCCGCGACCAGAGCGACGTGTCGGCGAAGCGGTCGATGCCGCTGGTCGAGCCCAGACGCGCCAGGTCGAGCTGCTCCGCCCCGAGCAGGTGCACGACCAGCGTCTCGGACGCCTGGATGGCTGGAGAGCTGGACGAGGCGGACGAGAGCGAGAAGACGAACAGCGGCGGCTCGGCGCTCACCGAGAAGACGGAGGTCGCGGTCAGGGCGACCGGGCCGGTGCCCGGGTCCGCGGTGATCAGCGCGACTCCGGCGGCGTGGTTGCGGAACGCGAGCTTGAAGTCCTCCGGGGAGAGTCCGGCGAAGGCGCGGTGCTCCGGCTCGCGGTCCGGGGTGGTGGCGAGGTTCTCGCGGCTCATCGGAGACTCCTGATCGATCGAGGGTGCGGCACGGGGTGGTGGCCCGCCGTCGCGCCGCAGCACGGCTCCTCCAGACTGGCGCACCGACCGGGGGAGGGCCGCCCCATTGCGGAGTATGACGCCGCCACCTCGGGGAACGCCGATCCGCCGCTCCCTGTTCCCGATCACGCCGCATCGGGTGCCCGTCCTCGGCGCCGGAGCCCGCGCACCCGTCGCTCGCCCTCAGCGCAACCCGTCGCCGCGGCCGCGGTCTGCGCGCAGACTCGAGGGCATGGCCCACCGTCAGCGCACGTCCACCGCGCACCCCGAGAGCAAGACCTGCGCCTCCTGCGGTCGCGAGATCGAGTGGCGCGCGAAGTGGGCACGGGACTGGGAGGACGTCCGCTACTGCTCGGACGCCTGCCGCCGTCGCGGAGTCGGACCGGAGGAGGCGCGCCTCGAGGAGGAGATCCGCACCGTCCTGCTCGCGCGAGCGGCGTCGTCGACGGCGTGCCCGTCCGAGGTCGCGCGCCGGGTCGGCGGCGAGGAGTGGCGGCCGCTGATGGAGCCCGTCCGCCGGGCCGCGCGCCGCCTGGTCGACCGGGGCGAGATCGACATCGTGCAGGGCGGACAGGTCGTCGACCCCTCGCGGGCGAAGGGCCCGATCCGGCTGCGGCGACGCCCCGGAGGACCCCTGTCGCCGGGCGGCGCCGCGGGCTAGCCTCAGCAGATGCCCAGCAGCGACGCCGTCGTCCTCACCGTCCCCGGACCGCACGGCGACCGGGAGGTGCGGATCTCGAGCCCCGAGCGCGTGCTGTTCCCGGAGCCGGGCATCACCAAGCGCGAGGTCGCGGAGTACCTGATCGCCGTCGGCGAGCCGTTCGTCGCGGCGAACGGCGGCCGCCCCGTCTCGCTGCAGCGGTTCTCCTCCGGGATCGAGGGCGAGCAGTTCTTCTCGAAGAACCCGCCCAAGGGCGCGCCCGAGTACGTCCGGTCCGTCCCGGTGACGTACCCGAGCGGGCGGGTGCATCCGCAGCTCGTGATCGACGAGCCCGCGGCCGCCGTCTGGGCGGCGCAGATGAACACCGTCGTCTTCCACCCGTGGGCGTCCCGCGCCGATGCGCCCGACCTGCCCGACCAGCTCCGGATCGACCTCGACCCGCAGCCCGGCACCGACGTCGCCGACGCGGTCGTCGCCGCGCACGCGCTGCGGGAGGTCCTGCGGGAGGCCGGCCTCGACCCGTTCGTGAAGACGTCCGGCAACCGCGGCCTGCACGTCTTCGCGCCGATCGTCGCCGAGCACGAGTTCCTCGACGTCCGCCACGCGGTGATCGCCGCGGCGCGCGAGCTGGAGCGGCGGATGCCCGAGCAGGTCACGACGGCGTGGTGGAAGGAGGAGCGCGGCGAGCGGATCTTCGTCGACTTCAACCAGGCCAACCGCGACCGCACGATCGCCGGTGCCTACAGCCCGCGGCCGCTCGCGCACGCTCCCGTCTCCACTCCGCTGGACTGGGACGAGCTCGACGGCGTCGACCCGCGGGCCTTCACGATCCGCACGGTCCCGGCGCGCCTCGCCGAGCGCGGTGATCCGTGGGCCCGGATGCACGACGCCCCCGGTCACCTCGACGCCCTGCTCGGCTGGTGGGAGCGCGATGTCGCCGCCGGCCTCGGCGAGCTGCCGTTCCCGCCCGACTTCCCCAAGATGCCGGGCGAGCCGCCCCGCGTGCAGCCCAGCCGCGCGAAGAAGGCCTAGCCGAGGACGTCGCCGAGGTCGTACGCGGTCGGCTGCTCCAGCTGCTCCATGGTGCAGGAGGCGGCGTCGCGGTCCGGGCGCCAGCGCTCGAACTGCACGGTGTGCCGGAAGCGGTCGCCCTCGCGCTGGTCGTAGCGGACCTCGAGCACGAGCTCGGGACGCAGACGCACGAAGGAGGTGTCGCGGCCGCTCGAGAACCGGCTCCGCTCGCCCTCGCCGCGCACCGGCGCTCCCCCCGCGTCGCGCTCGACCGCGGGTGCGAGCTCCTCCAGCAGCTGCACGCGACGCTCGTCGCTGAAGGCCGAGGCCCCGCCGACCTGGCGGACCTCTCCGTCGTCGCCGTGCAGGCCGAGCAGGATCGAGCCCACGCCCGGCTTGGAGGCGTGCTCGCGGTACCCGATCGCGATCACGTCGGCCGTGCGGTTGTGCTTGACCTTGAGCACGGCGCGCTTCCCGGGGGAGTAGGGCGCGGCCAGGGGCTTCGCCACGACGCCGTCCAGTCCTGCGCCCTCGAAGCGCTCCAGCCAGTCGCGCGCCAGGGCCTCGTCGTCGGTGGCGCGGCCGAGGTGCAGCGGATGCGGGACGCCGGCCATCACCGCGGCGAGCGCCTCCCGCCGCGCCGAGTACGGCTCCTCGAGCATGCTGCGCCCGTCCACGGCGAGCAGGTCGAAGGCGACGAGCATCGCCGGGGTGGTCTCCGCCAGCATCCTCACGCGGCTCGCGGCCGGATGGATGCGCTGCGAGAGCAGGTCCCAGTCGAGCCGCTGGGCACCCGGCTCGCCGGTCGCCAGGACGATCTCGCCGTCGAGCACGCAGCCGTCGGGGAGCAGCCGGAGGAAGGCCTCGACGAGCTCGGGGAAGTACCGGGTCAGCGGCTTGGAGCCGCGGCTCCCGATCTCGCACTCCCCGCCGGAGACCGAGACGATCGCGCGGAACCCGTCCCACTTCGGCTCGTAGGAGTATCCGCCCGCGACGGCGGTCTGCTCCGGCACCGCAGGAACGGCCTTGGCGAGCATCGGGGCGACGGGGAGCGCGAACGGGAGGTCCATGCCCTGATCATCCCGGCCGCGGTCTCGGACCGCACCCCCTTCCGGAAGGGGCCGTGGTCTCGGACCGCACCCCCTTCCGGAAGGCTGTGGACCGGGACGTTCCGGGCCCGCCGCGGAGGTTCGAGGCGTAGCGTTCCCGGCATGAGCATTGACTGGAAGCGCTGGACGCCCGTCGCCGTCGTCCCCGCGGTCGTCGTCGCCGCGGCCGTCGCCCTCCCCCTCTCGGCGAGCGCCGCGGGGGACCTCCCCGAGAAGTCCGCCGCCGACCTCCTCGCCTTCGTCGCCGAGAGCGACGCCACGGCGTTCTCCGGCGAGATCCAGCAGACCTCGGACCTCGGCCTGCCCGACCTCTCGGCGCTCGGCGGCTCCGCCGGCTCGGCGTCCGCCGACCCCGCCGACTCCCTCGTCGAGCTCTCCACCGGCTCGCACCAGGCGCGCGTGTACGTCGACGCCGAGAAGGGCGCGCGCCTCCAGGTGCTCGACCGGCTGGCCGAGCGCGACGTCGTCGCCTCGACGACCGACGGAGTCTGGATCTACGACTCGAGCGCGAACACCGCCACCCACCTCGTGCCTCCCGCGGGCGGAGCGCCCGAGGCCTCGCCGGGCGATCAGGTCGTGACGCCGTCGTCCGCCGCCGAGCAGCTGCTCGCCGCGATCGACCCGACGACCACGGTCGCGGTCGGCTCGGACGTCAGCGTCGCCGGGCGCGATGCGTACGAGCTCGTGCTCACGCCCCGCGACGGCGGCACCCTCGTGGGCTCCGTGACCGTCTCGATCGACGGCGAGACGGGCCTCCCGCTCGGGGTAGCCGTGACCGCCCGCGGGGGCACCGCGCCCGCGTTCAGCGTCGCGTACACGAGCATCGACTTCTCGACACCCGACGCGTCCCTCTTCTCCTTCACGCCCCCGGCCGGCGCCGAGGTGACGGAGCAGGCCGCTCCGGTCGACGACGCGGCGGACGCCTCCGACGCGCCCGCCGCGGGCACGGCCGAGCACTCCGACGTCGTCACCACGGGCTCCGGCTGGACGAGCGTCGTCGAGCTGCCCGCCGGTGACGCCGACGCGCTCTCCTCGCTCGACGCGGTCACCACGCCGGTCGACGGCGGCCGCATCCTCTCCTCCGCACTGCTGACCGTCCTCGTCACCGACGACGGACGCGTCCTCGCCGGAGCGGTCCCGGCCGAGACGCTCCGCGACGCGGCCTCCGCTCGGTGACGGCGGGCGAGCTCGCAGTCGAGACGCGGGGCCTCACCAAACGCTTCGGGCGCCAGGAGGCGGTCTCCGGTCTCGACCTCGCCGTTCCCCGCGGCGCCGTCTTCGGCTTCCTCGGCCCGAACGGCTCGGGCAAGACCACGACGATCCGGATGCTGCTCGCCCTCGCCGCGCCGACCGCGGGCAGCATCACCGTCCTCGGGCAGGCCATGCCCCGGCGCGCGGCCGAGGTCCTGCCCCGGGTGGGGGCGCTGGTCGAGGGGCCGGGCTTCTACCCGTTCCTCTCCGGAGCGGCCAACCTCCGGCGCTTCGACGCCGCGGAGGCGGGCACCTCGTCCCGCACCCGCGACACCCGTGCGAAGGAGGCCCTCGCCCGCGTCGGTCTCTCGGCCGCGGCGCGCAAGAAGGTCGGCTCCTACTCCCTGGGCATGAAGCAGCGGCTCGGCATCGCGGTCGCCCTGCTCTCGCCGCGCGACCTGATCGTGCTGGACGAGCCCACGAACGGCCTCGATCCGCAGGGCACCCGCGAGGTCCGCGCTCTCGTGCGCGGACTGAACCAGGACGGCACGACCGTCCTCGTCTCCAGCCACCTCCTCGCCGAGATCGAGCAGCTCTGCACCCACGCCGCCGTCATGCGCACAGGGCGCCTCGTGGCCCAGGGCGGGCTGGACGAGCTGCGCGGGGACGCCGCCTCGGTCGAGCTGCTGACGCCCGACCGCGAGCGCGCGATCGTGGCCCTGCACACCCGGGGTCTGGAGCCGCGCACCGCGCCGGGCCCGCACCCCGCCGATCCGCCGCTGGTCGTCGCCGCTCTGCCGCCCGGGCTCGCGGCCGAGGCGCTGGTCGCCGACCTCGTGCGGGCCGACGTCCGCGTCCGCGGGTTCGCCGTCCGCCGCCCCTCGCTCGAGGAGCGCTTCGTCGAGCTGACCGGGGAGGGCTTCGATGTCGAGCGCTGACGCGACCGTCCGCCGAGCAGGGATCGGGTCCCTGCTCGCCTCCGAGCTCGCCCTGCTCTTCCGCCGGCGCCGCACCTGGGCGCTGCTCGCGGCCCTGGCCGCCATCCCGATCCTGCTCGCCGTCGCGGTGCGGCTCTCGGGCGGCGACGGAGGCGGGCCCTCCTTCGTGGGCGCGATCGCCGGCAACGGCCTCTTCACCGGCTTCGCGGCCATCACGGTCGCCGTCCCGCTGTTCCTCCCGCTCACGGTCGGGGTCGTCGCCGGCGACGCGATCGCGGGCGAGGCCTCGCTCGGGACGCTGCGCTACCTGCTGGTCAGCCCCGTCGGCCGCGTGCGGCTGCTCGCGGTGAAGTTCGCCGCCTCCCTCGCCTTCTGCCTCGCCGCAGCACTCACCGTCATGGTGGTCGGGATCCTGATCGGCCTGGCGCTCTTCCCGGCGGGACCGGTGACGCTGCTCTCCGGCAGCACCGTCCCGCTCGCCGACGCGATCGGCCGGGCCCTGGCGATCGCCGTGTACGCGGCGCTCTCGCTGGTCGGGCTCTCGGCGATCGGCCTCTTCATCTCGACGCTGACCGATGTGCCGGTCGGCGCCATGGCGGCCACCGTCGTCGTCTCCATCGCGGCGCAGATCGTCGGCTCGCTCTCGCAGCTGGACGCCCTCCACCCGTTCCTGCTGACCGACCGGTGGTTCGACTTCGCCGACCTCCTGCGCGACCCGATCGCGTGGAGCTCCTTCGGCGAGAACGCGCTGCTCCAGCTCGCCTACGTCGCCGTGTTCGGGTCCCTCGCGATCGGCCGCTTCACCACCCGCGACATCCTCTCCTGATCCTGGGACGACGGAGGCCGCCCTCCCGCACTGCGGTGGGGGCGGCCTCCGATGTCGACGGGGTCAGTCCTGGGGAGCGATCCCGAAGCTGACGGAGCCGCCCTCGTCCACCTGCGCGTCGAGGACCTTGTCGCCGAGAGCGACGGAGGCGGCGACGTCGAGGAACACGCGCGCTCCGTCCTGCTCCACGACGGCGTCCGTCGTCTCGGGGGCCGCGGCGACCGCGACAGCGAAGTTGCGGGCGTCGAGATCGGTGCCGCTGATGCGCAGGCCTCCCTCGACGGGGGTCTCGGTCTGCCCGGTGATGGTCTTGACGACGGTGCTGGCGTTGTCGGTGAGCGTGAGCATCGGGTCGTTCCTTCCGTCCGTGGTCGATGAGGGGGCCACGTTGCCGGGATCCGGCGGCACCCTCAAGGCGGCGGAGCGGATGTGGAGGGGATGCACACCTGGACGGCCCGGGGAGTCGCGGCGCTCGCCGGAGCCGCGCCGGACCGGGGGCGCCGCATCGCCTGCCACACTGGCCGGATGCATCCCGCCGACTCCTGCCCCTGCGGAAGCCGCCGCCACTACGCCGACTGCTGCCGCCCCGCCCACCTCGGCGAGGAGCCCTCGCCGACGGCGGAGCGCCTGATGCGCAGCCGCTACAGCGCGAACGTCCTCGGCAGCGCTCCCTACCTGCTCGCGAGCTGGCACCCCTCGACCCGGCCGCGCCGCATCGACCTCGATCCCGACGTGCAGTGGCGCCGGCTCCAGATCGTCGACATCTCGTTCGGCGGGGAGGGCGACGAGGAGGGCCTGGTCGAGTTCCGCGCCTCCTACCGCTCGCCCGCCGGCCCCGGCCTCGTGCACGAGCGCAGCCGCTTCCTGCGCGAGGACGGTCGCTGGCTCTACGTCGACGGCGAGATGCTCGGCGACGAGGCCTGATCCGTCCGGGCCGTCCTACTCTGGAGGCATGGCCAAGGACTTCCGCCGGGCGGACGACGCGTCGCGCTACGAGCTCCACCTCGACGGCGCCTTGGTGGGCGTCCTCGACTACCGCGAGGCGCCCGGCAGCGTCTCCCTCGTCCGCTCCTTCACGACCCCGCCCTTCCGAGGCCGCGGGCTCGCCGGGGAGCTGGTCTCCTTCGCCGTCGCCGACATCGAGGCCGCCGGCGGGCGGAGCGTCGTGCCGATGTGCTGGTACGTCGGGCAGTGGTTCGAGCAGCACCCCGAGAAGGCGCACCTCCTCGCTCCCTCCTGAGCCGCTCGCTCACTCGCGGACCGCGGGCTCCACTCCGGCCAGGTCCGGGCCGAGGCCGATGTCGACCAGGCGCAGACGGCCCGCGTAGGAGTCGCCCGGAGGCAGCAGCAGACCGGCCTTGATCGCGCCGAAGGCGACCGTCACATCGGCGCGCAGCACGGTGGGATCGGGGACCGACCCGTCGTCGGGATGGATTCCGCTCGGCAGGTCGACCGCGACGACCACCGGGCGCTCGGCCCGCCGCTCCAGCGCGTCGAGCACCGCCTCGACGACGACGCGCGGCCGCCCCCGCAGCGCGGGCTCCGTCGCTCCGATGCCGAGGATCCCGTCGACCAGGACGTCCGCCCGCGCCACCGCCGCGGCGAGGCCGGGCGCGTCGTCGGCCGGCACCTGCCCGCAGCCCTCGTCGAGCGCCACGGCGAGGCCCCGGCGGTGCACCCGCTCGGCCGTGAGGACGAGGACGACGTCGGTTCCGGAGGAGGAGAGCTCGGCGGCCGCGTAGAGCGCGTCACCGCCGTTGTCGCCCGGACCGACCAGGACGAGCACCGAGGCCGGACGGGAGCGGTCGGAGCGCCCGGCGAGCACGAGACGCAGCTCGCGGGCGAGGCCGTCGGCGGCGCGCTGCATCAGCGGCTCCCGCCGGGCCAGGTGCGGAGCCTCGGCGGCCCGCACTTGCGCGGACGTGTATCCCTCGACCATGCGCTCCACTGTGCGCGCGGCGCTGCGGGCGTGCAACCCCGTCAGCTCTCCTGCACCGCCCGGTCCGACTCCTCGACGATCGCCCGCATCGCGGCCTCCGCAGCGTCCGCGTCGCCCGAGGCGACGGCGGCGGCCACCGCCCGGTGCAGCCGCACCGCGGTGGAGTCGGCCTCGCGCGGCATGAGCGCATTGCGGGTGCGGCCGGCGAGGACCTCGGCGACCAGATCGCCCAGCTGCGCGAGCATCCGGTTGCCGGACGCGGCCAGGAGGGAGCGGTGGAAGGCGGTGTCGGCGGCGAGGTAGGCGGACTGGTCGGCTGCGCGGGAGTGGGTGGAGAGGGCGTCGCCCGCCTCCGTGAGCGCCCGCCGTTGCTCCTCGGTCGCGTTCGCCGCGGCGAGCCGGGCGGCGAGCGGCTCCACCCCGAGCCGGAGCTCGCTGAGCTGGTGCAGCTGGCGCCGCCGGTCCGGGCCGTCCAGTCCCCACGCGACGACCCGCGTGTCCAGGGCGTTCCAGCACTCCGGAGGCTGGACCCGCGTCCCCGCGCGGCGGCGGGACGTCACGAGCCCGAGCGTCTCGAGGACGCGCACCGCCTCCCGCATCACCGAGCGGGAGACCCCGCGCCGCTCCGCACGCTCGTCGGCGCTGAAGGTGGTGCCCGGCGCGAGCTCGCCGCGCACGATCTGCGAACCGAGCTCGTCCAGCACCGAGTGGTGCAGCGAGGGCGTCGGCGCGGGCATGCGGTCATCCTGCCATCGCCGGAGTCGCGCCCCGGCCGATCTTCGGGCATGATCGGGACACACGCAGGTTATGTCGGACAAAAGCCGGCCGCTGGCCGTCGGCTCGACCAAGGACGCTCATGACACCGACCCTCCTCCCCGCCCTCCGCGCCGCCGCCGGGGACGCCCCCGCCACCACCGCCGGGCAGGGGCAGCTGATCCTCGCCGCCGTCGTCGGCATCGGCGTGATCGTCGTGCTGATCACCTGGCTGAAGCTGCACCCCTTCGTCTCCCTGCTGATCGGAGCGCTGACGACGGGCCTGATCGCGGGGCTGGCGGCGGCGGACGCGGTCGCCAGCTTCGCGCTGGGGTTCGGCAACACCATGGGCGGCGTCGGCATCCTCATCGGCCTCGGCGCGATGTACGGCAAGCTCCTCGCCGACTCGGGCGGCGCGGACCGCATCGTGGACACCCTCATCGCCCGCTCGAGAACTCGCGCGCTGCCCTGGATGATGGGCTTCGTCGGCGCGCTGATCGGGCTGCCGATGTTCTTCGAGGTCGGGCTCGTGCTGCTGATCCCGGTCGTGATCCTGGTCGCCCGCCGGAGCGGTCTGCCGCTGATGAAGGTGGCGATCCCGACGCTCGCCGGCCTCTCGGTGATGCACGGCCTCGTCCCGCCCCACCCCGGACCGCTGGTCGCGATCGACGCACTCGGCGCGAACCTCGGCGTGACCCTCGCGTTCGGCGTCCTGGTCGCGGTCCCCACCGTCGTCGTCGCCGGCCCGCTCTTCGGCCGGGTCGCCGCCCGCTGGGCGCCGGTGGAGACGCCGCCGCTCTTCGGCGAGGGCGCGGGCGAGACGCGCGAGCACCGCCCGGGCTTCGCCGCCGCGGTCGCGAGCATCCTGCTGCCGGTCGTGCTGATGCTGGGCAAGGCGATCGCCGACATCGCGGCCCCGGGCTCCACGGACGCCTGGAAGGGCGCCCTCGACTTCCTCGGCACGCCGACCATCGCGCTGGGGATCGCGCTCCTGGCCGGTCTGGTCCTGCTCGGCCGCGGCGGCCGGATGAACCGCACCGAGCTGCAGGCCTCGCTCTCGAGCTCGCTGCCGCCGATCGCGGGCATCCTGCTCATCGTCGGCGCGGGCGGCGGTTTCAAGCAGGTCCTCGTCGACACCGGGATCGGCGGGGTGGTCGCCCAGCTCGCGGAGGGGAGCGGCGCCTCGGCGCTGCTGCTCGCCTGGCTCGTGGCCGTCGTGATCCGCGTCGCCACCGGCTCCGCGACCGTCGCCACCGTGACCGCCGCAGGGATCCTCCAGCCGCTGACCGAGACCATGGACGGGCCGATGGTCGCCCTCATGGTGCTCGCGATCGGCGCCGGCTCGGTGTTCCTGTCGCACGTCAACGACGCCGGGTTCTGGCTGGTGAAGGAGTACCTCGGGCTCAGCATCGGCCAGACGCTCAAGACCTGGACCGTGATGGAGTGCCTGGTCTCGGTGACCGGGCTCGCCGGGGTCCTCCTGATCGGTCTCTTCGTAGGAGGTATCTGATGACCGCTCTTCCCACCGTCCCCGTCCGCGCCGTCGTCGTCATGGGCGTCTCCGGCAGCGGCAAGTCGACCGTCGCGTCGCTCCTGGCGCGCCGACTGGGCTGGGAGTTCCTCGAGGGGGACGACCTGCACCCGCAGGCGAATGTCGACAAGATGCACGCCGGCATCCCGCTGACCGACGAGGACCGGGCGCCCTGGCTGGCCGAGATCGCCCGCGTGGTGGACCAGCGGATCGCCGCGGGCGGCTCGGTCGTCGTGACCTGCTCTGCTCTGCGCCGCCGCTACCGCGACGTCCTGCGCCGCGACGACCTCGTCTTCGCGCACCTCGCGGGATCGAGGGACCGTATCGCCGGGCGGCTCGCCTCGCGGGTCGGCCACTTCATGCCGACCACGCTGCTCGACTCGCAGTTCGAGGCGCTCGAGCCCCTCGGCGACGACGAGCTCCACGTCACGGTCGACGTGGGCGGCGCTCCGGAGGAGGAGATCGCCGAGATCCTCGGGGGGCTCGGCCTCGCGCCCGCGGGCGCCTAGAGCAGCAGCGACTCCACCGGCACGGCCGGGAGGTCGAAGGCCGCGGCGACGGCGGTGTTCGTCACCCGGCCGTCGTGGGTGCTCAGGCCGCGGGCGAGCGCCGGGTCGGCGGCCAGGGCGGCCCGCCACCCGCGGTCGGCCAGCGCGAGCGCGTAGGGGAGCGTCGCGTTGGTGAGCGCGCGGGTCGAGGTCTCGGGGACGGCGCCGGGCATGTTCGCGACGCAGTAGTAGACGCTCCGGTGCACGGGGAACACCGGGTCGTCGTGCGTGGTCGGACGCGAGCCCTCGAAGCAGCCGCCCTGGTCGATCGCGATGTCGACCAGCACCGAGCCCGGCTTCATCGTGGCGACCATCTCGTCGGTCACCAGCTTGGGCGCCTTGGCGCCCGGGATGAGGACGGATCCGATCACGAGGTCGGCGTCGGCCAGCTGCGCGGCGATCTCGTAGGCCGAGGAGGGGCGGGTCTGGATCGCGCCCTGGAAGCGGTTCTCGAGCTGCGCGAGGCGGGGGAGCGAGAGGTCGACGATCGTGACGTCGGCCCCCATGCCGAGGGCGTTCGCCGCGGCGTGCTCGCCGGCCGTGCCGCCGCCGATCACGACGACCTTCGCCTTCGGAGTGCCGGGGACCCCGCCGAGTAGCGTGCCCCGTCCGCCGACGGCACTCATGAGGTGGTAGGCGCCGACCGTGATCGACAGGCGCCCGGCGACCTCGCTCATCGGCGAGAGCAGCGGCAGCCGCCGGTCGTCCAGCTGGACCGTCTCGTAGGCGATGGAGGTCGTCCCCGCCGCGAGCAGCGCATCGGTGCACGGGCGGGAGGCGGCGAGGTGGAGGTAGGTGAAGAGCACCTGGTCGCGGCGCATCCGCGGGTACTCGGCCTCGATCGGCTCCTTGACCTTGAGGACCAGCTCGGACTCGCCCCAGACCTCGTCGGGCCCGTCGACGACGAGGGCGCCGGCGCGGCGGAAGTCGTCGTCCGACACGCGCGAGCCCAGGCCCGCGCCGGCCTCGACGAGGACCTCGTGGCCGCGGCGCACCAGCTCGTGGACGCCGGCCGGAGTGGCGGCGACCCGGTTCTCGTTGTTCTTGATCTCGGTGGGGATCCCGACGCGCACGGCGGCTCCTTCGCTGCGGCCCGCGGGGCGGGCGGTGGGCGCCGATCCTGCACCGGCTCTGCCCCCATCGTGCGAAGATCGTGCCCGGAGCGGAGGAACTCCGCAGGATCGGTCGGAAGTCACCGCACGGGCCGAAGGTTCGTCGGCGGAGTGAGGGAGCGGGCGCATGCCACCGAAGGATCTGCACGACCTCGACGACCTGGATCCGGTCGATCGGACCCTGGTGCGCCTCCTCCGCGCCGACGCGCGGACGCCCAACAGCCGGCTCGCCGAGCGCGCCGGCATCGCCCCGTCGACCTGCGTCGCACGCGTCCGGGGCCTCGTCGAGCGCGGCGTCATCACCGGCTTCACCGCCGAGCTCGACCCGGCGGCGCTCGGCCTGACCCTGCAGGCGCTGATCAGCGTCAGCATCCGCGTCGGCCAGCGCCAGGCGATCACGCGCTTCGCGGAGGAGATCCGCGCGCTGCCCGAGGTGGTGCAGGTGTTCTTCCTCGGCGGCTCGGAGGACTTCATCATCCACGTCGCGGTCCGCGACTCCAGCGACGTGCGGGACTTCGTGGTCTCGAACCTCTCGGCGAATCCGGCGGTGGCCTCGACGCGCACGAGCCTGGTGTTCGACCACCACCGCAAGGGCCCGGCGGTCCCCGAGTAGCGCGAGCCGGCGCGGCCCGAGCGGCCGCTCGGCCCGCGCCCGTCCCCCGGGGCTAGTGCGCCCCGGGGTTCACGTCGCCGCCCCCGCGCTGCATGAGTCCGGGGATGCGCTTGGCGAGCCCCGGGATCGCCTCGTCCGAGATCGAGATCCGCGTGTCGCGCAGGCGCTGGCGCAGCAGGGTCTCGACGTCCTCCTCCGGTCGCAGCTCGGCGTCGCCGGCGACCTGCAGCAGCAGGCCGCGCAGCTTCTCGTCGAGCTGCGCGTCGTCGCTGCCGTGCTGGATCGGATGGTCCTGGGATGCGTTCGTCATGCCTCCATGCTGGCACCGGCGACCCCGTGCCGAGAGGACTTGCGCCGCGGCAGGATGGTCGCATGCCGTTCACCCGCGCCGAGCTCGCAGCGTTCCAGGACCGCACCGTCGAGGACCTGCTGGGCGACGACGTCCGGCTCCTCTTCGTCGGCATCAACCCGGGACTGTGGACCGCCGCCACCGGCGCGCACTTCGCCCACCCCGGCAACCGCTTCTACCCGGCGCTCGTCGCGGCCGGGATCCTCGAGCGCGCGCCGCGCGTGTCCGAGGGGATGAGCGCCGCGGACCGCGCGGAGCTCGTCTCCCGCGGCGTCGGCATCACCAATCTCGCCTCCCGGGCGACCGCCCGCGCCGACGAGCTGACCGCGGAGGAGCTGCGCGAGGGCGCTCAGCGGCTGGTCGCCACCGTGGGGCGGGTGCGGCCCCGGGCCGTCGCGGTCGTCGGCATCACCGCCTACCGGATCGCGTTCGGACGCCGCAGGGCGGTGCAGGGCAGGCAGGAGGAGGACGTGGCGGGCGCGCCGCTCTGGGTGCTGCCGAACCCGAGCGGCCTGAACGCGCACGACACCGTCGCCTCGCTCGGGCGCGCCTACCGCGAGCCGGCGCTCGAGGCGGGGATCGTCTCTTCCGACGCGCTCCTGCCCGGGGACGTCGGACCCCGCCCGCAGGAATAGCCGTCGACCCCCGGAGGTTGCAGAAGTCCATGAGTATGCATGAAGTCAAGTTCGGCGTCGACACGTTCGGCGACGTCACCGCCGGCCCCGACGGCGCCCCGCTGCCGCACGGCCAGGTCCTCCGCGACGTGGTCGAGGAGGGAGTCCTGGCCGACCGGGTCGGCATCGACTTCTTCGGGATCGGCGAGCACCACCGCGCCGACTTCGCCGTGAGCGCACCGGACGTCGTGCTCGCCGCCATCGCGGCCCGCACCGAGCGCATCCACCTCGGCTCCGCCGTGACGGTCCTCTCCTCGGACGACCCGGTGCGCGTCTACCAGCGCTTCGCCACCCTCGACGGACTCTCCGGCGGCCGGGCCGAGGTCATCCTCGGCCGCGGCTCCTTCACCGAGTCCTTCCCGCTCTTCGGCTACGACCTCGCGCAGTACGAGGTCCTCTTCGAGGAGAAGCTCGACCTCTTCCACGCCCTGATCCAGGGCGGCCCGGTCACCTGGCAGGGCAAGACCCGCCCCGCGCTCACCGAGCAGAGCGTCTACCCGACCCTCGACAACGGCACCCTCCGCACCTGGATCGGCGTCGGCGGCAGCCCCGAGTCGGTCGTCCGCGCCGCCCGGTACGGCTTCCCGCTCGTCCTGGCGATCATCGGCGGCTCGCCGGCCCGCTTCCGCCCCTACGTCGACCTCTTCGGCCGCGCGCTCGACCAGCTCGAGCAGCCCCGCCTCCCGGTCGCCGTGCACTCGCCCGGCTTCGTCGCCGACACCGACGAGGAGGCGCGCGAGCTGTACTTCCCGCACCACAAGGCGATGATGGACGCCATCGGCCGCGAGCGCGGCTGGTCCCCGATGACCCGCGAGCGCTTCGAGGAGGAGGCCGGCCCCGACGGCGCCATCCACCTCGGCTCGCCCGAGACGGTCGCCCGGAAGATCGCGCGAACGGTCGAGGCCCTGGGCATCGACCGCTTCGACCTCAAGTACAGCGCCGGGACGCTGCCGCACCCGGCGATCATGCGCAACATCGAGCTCTACGGCACGCAGGTCATCCCGCGGGTGCGCGAGCTGCTCGCGCACTGACCCCCGCCGGGCGCCCGTTCCCCCGCTGGGCGCTCGGCGCGTTCTGAGCCGACGCGGTGCGCGCTCCCACCGGGCGCCCGGCCCGCGTCGATACACTCGGAACCCCCCGCCCCGACCCTCCCGGAAGCACATGCCCGACAGCCACGCCGCCCGCACCCCCTACGAGGTGCTGGGCGTCGCCGCCACCGCGTCCGACGACGAGCTCCGCCGGGCGTACCGGCTCCGCCTCCGCGAGACCCATCCGGACACGGGAGGCGACGCCGCGTCGTTCCACGCGGTGCAGCTCGCCTGGGAGCGGATCGGCAGCGCCTCCGCCCGCGGCGACTACGACCGAGGCGCTCCCGCCCCCGGGAGGTCCTCCCCGCAGTCGCCGTACACAGGCTCGCCGCGCCCGCAGACCGCCTCGGCCGTGCGCGCCCGCTCCTACGGTCACCCGGGAGGCGCGGCGCGCGAGTACTACCTGCGCCTGGTGCGCGAGTGGCTCGGCCGCGGCGTCGAGACCGAGGACCCCTTCGACCCGGCGATCGTCCGCTCCGCTCCTCGCGAGATCCGCTCCTGGCTCGCGAAGGCTCAGGCCGAGGAGGCGACGGCCGCGCTCGTCGGCGCGCTCGGCATCGCCTACACGATCTGGAACGACGTCGCGGTCGGCGACGGCGGGCTCAAGATCGACCACCTCGTGCTCGGGCCGGCCGGCCTGCTCGCGCTGACCTCCGCCGACTGGGGCGACCCGGTCCGCCTGAGGAAGGGCGAGCTCGAGGGCCCCGGGATCGCCGAGGACGAGAAGCCGATCGCCTCGCTCGCGAAGGCCGCGCGCCGTCTCGGCCGCGAGCTGGGCGTCCGCTTCTCGACGAGCGTCGTGGTCGTGCCGGACGACGCGCTGGAGCAGCCGTTCGAGCAGGTCGAGCGCGGCCGGCACCAGGGCGCCGTCGTCATCCGCCGCTCGCTGCTGCCGCAGCTGCTGCGCTCCGGCACGGACGACCCGCGGCTCGGCGGGTACGGCGAGTCGTTCGAGGTCCGCACCCGCGTGCAGAACCGCATCCGCTTCGTCTGACACCGCGCTAGCCGCCGCTCGCGACCGGGGCAAGGGGTTAGCGCGCATCCGGCCCCCCGCCCACCATGGGACGTGCCCCCGGGCATCCCACGACGAGCGGAACGAGGACGGACCATGGTGCGATTCGGATACACCCTGATGACCGAGCAGAGCGGACCCAAGCAGCTGGTGGGCTACGCGGTCGACGCCGAAAGGCTCGGCTTCGAGTTCGCGGTCTCGAGCGACCACTACTCGCCGTGGCTGACCGAGCAGGGGCACGCCTCCTACGCCTGGACGCTGCTCGGAGCGGTCGCGCAGGCCACGTCGACCATCGACCTCACGACCTACGTCACCGCGCCGACCATCCGCTACCACCCGGCCGTGGTGGCGCAGAAGGCTGCGACGCTCGCGATCCTCTCCGACGACCGCTTCACGCTCGGCCTCGGCTCGGGCGAGAACCTCAACGAGCACGTCGTCGGCGAGGGCTGGCCCTCGGTCGCCGTGCGCCAGGACATGCTCGAGGAGGCCGTCCACCTCATCCGCGAGCTGCACACCGGCGAGCTGGTGACCTGGGAGGGCGAGTACTTCCGCGTCGACTCCGCCCGCATCTGGGACCTGCCGGACACGCCGGTCGAGATCGGCCTGGCGGTCTCGGGGGAGAAGTCGATCGCCCGCTTCGCGCCGATCGGCGACCACCTCATCACGACCGAGCCCGACGCCGAGCTGATCTCGCAGTGGACCGCGGTCCGCGGTGCGGACGCCGCCCCCTCGCGCACGATCGGCCAGATCCCGATCTGCTGGGCGCCGGACAAGGAGCAGGGAGTGGCGCTGGCCCACGAGCAGTTCCGCTGGTTCGCCGGCGGCTGGGCGGTCAACTCCGATCTGCCGACCCCCGCCGGCTTCGCCGGAGCGAGCCAGTTCGTGCGCCCGGAGGACGTCGCCGAGCAGATCGCCTGCGGCCCCGACCTCGACGAGCTCGCCCAGAGCTTCGTGCCCTACATCGAGGCGGGCTTCACCGACATCGCCCTCGTCCAGGTCGGCGACGAGCTGCAGCAGCGGTTCCTCGACGAGGCGGCGGAGGGGCTCCTGGAGCGCCTGCGCGCACTCGCCCCCTGAGGCCGCCGGCGGGTCGCGCGGTCAGAATCCGCGGAGGCGCTCGATGTCGCGCCGGTCGCGCTTCGTCGGGCGGCCCGCTCCGCGGTCACGGACGATCACGCCCGGCGCGGACTCCCGGGGTGGCGGCGGGGGCGTCCGGTCCTCCATGCACTCGGCGGCCACCGGCGCACCGACCCGCTTGACCACGAGTCCGCGGACGATCAGCTCCCGGTCGAAGCCGCCGATCCGGGCGCGGACCTCATCGCCCACCCGCACGGTCTGCGCCGCCTTGGCCCGCTCGCCGTTGACGCGGATGTGGCCGGCCCGGGCCGCGGTCGTCGCGGCGGAGCGCGTCTTGTAGATGCGCACCGCCCAGAGCCACGCGTCCACCCGCACGGCACCGGTCACCGGGATCTGCATCCCCCCAGTCTACGAACGGCGCCCGCTAGCCACCCACCCCGCGGTCCTACACTGGCCGCCGACAAGGAGGTTCCCATGAACCGAGACGACAGCATCTACACCGGAGCGGACGACGCGCTGCGGAGCGGCGACGACCGCATGGTCGCGGCGAACGACAGCTCCGGAGCCGGCGGAACCCGCGGCGACGTCGGCATGAGCACGACGAGCGGCGAGGGCACCGGGGTCCCCACCCGCGGCGCGCCTCCGCAGAGCGGATCCCCGTCCGAGCTGCGCCCCACCGGCTTCCCGCACGCGGGCCTGGAGTTCTCGCTCGTCCCGTCCGGGCACGAGGAGTGGCGGATCGAGCACCCGGGCGGTCGCACCGTCGGCGTCCTCGCCGTCATCTCGCACGCGGGCGAGGAGTCGGAGGCCGTGTTCGTCACGCGCCGCGTCGGCTCCGAGGACGCCGTGGCCGAGGGCACCGACTGGCGCGGCATCGTCTCGGCCGTGATCAACGACGAGGCGGCGGACGAGCGCGATCCGGTCCAGCTCGACCCCACCGTCGAGCACGTCCGCGGCGGACTGATCAGCCGCGGCCCCGCGGACGTCGACGGCCTCTCCTGAGCCCTCTCTCCTCCGGGACGCCGTCCGCGCTCGGCGCGGGGCGTCCCACGGAGGAGGGTCGGACGCTCAGCGGGCGAGCAGCGCGGCGTTGATCCGGGCCGAGAGGTCGGCGTCGACGCGGCGGTCGGTCCCGTCGACGGCGCGGACGGGAGCGGCGTTGCGCGCGCTCGAGACCAGCCACGCCGCGTCCGCCGCCTCCAGATCGCCCGAGCGCAGCGGACGCACCGCCGTCCCGAGGCCGAGGCCCGGCGCGAGCGCGAACAGGTCGGCCTGCGTGGTGCCGGGCAGCAGCCCGAGGCTCGGCGGAGGAGTCACGAGCTCCCCGCCCGTCAGCAGCACGAGGTTCGAGGTCGGCCCCTCGAGCAGGTAGCCGTCGCTCGACACGAACAGGGCGTCGTCGGCACCGCGCCGGGCGGCCTCCCGCGCGGCCGCACGGTTCACCGCGTACGAGAGCGTCTTCGCGCCGGCGAGCAGCCAGGGGGACGTCGACTGCACGTCCGAGCGCAGCCCGCGGTCCAGGAGCACCACGCGCAGGCCGTCGCGGCGGGCCGGGCCGAAGTCCGGGCTGGTCTGGACGAAGACGACGCCGGTGGGCCGCCCGCCGCCCTCGACGCCGCGGGTCAGGATCGTCTTCACCATCGCCTCGGCGACGGGCGGGTGCGCGGCCACCGCCGCTCCGATCGCCTCGAGCCAGGCGGGCCGGTCCGGCCGGGGCAGGTCGAGCATCCGGGCCGAGCGCTCGAAGCGGTCCAGGTGCGCGTCGAGCGCCTGCAGCCGTCCGTCGACCAGGTTGATCGTCTCGAACACGCCGTCGCCGCGGGTGAAGCCGAGGTCGGTGACGTCCAGATCGCCGCGCCCGCTCGGATCGATGCGGTGCGCGGGTCCTCCCGGCGAGTGCGCCTCGGCGTCGAGGGAGGGCCGGTCGAGGACGACGAGGGTCTCAGCGGGCATGGGCGGTGCGGTCCTTCCGGGAGCGGCGGCGGGGGAAGAAGCGGAGCAGCGCGATCGTCAGCAGGGCGCCGATCAGGGAGCCGCTGCCGTTCGAGACCAGGTCCTGCACGTCGGAGACGCGGGTCGGCAGCCACAGCAGCTGCGCGGTCTCGACGGCCGCCGACACGGCGAGCCCGATGGCGGCGGCCCACAGGCGGCGCCCCGCCGGCAGCTGCGCGGCGATCAGCGCACCGAGCGGCACGAAGAGCAGCACGTTCGCGGTGAACTCCGCCACGTCGAAGTCGAACCAGCCGGTGAGCGGCGTGGAGGCGAGGAAGGCGATGATCCCGCGGATCAGCGCGTTGGGCTCCCCGGCCGGGTAGGGCGCGGGCGTCAGCGTGATCAGGGCGATCAGCGCGAGCCAGGCGAGCGTCGCGAGGCGGAGGGGTCTCGAGCGGCGCATCGTCCGATTCTGCCAGCCCGTCGGGGTCGGGCGCGGCGGGCGCGGTGTGGGAGGCTGGAGGGCATGACCAGCGAGGACCCCGGCGCGGACGCCGTGCTCCCGCGCCACCCCTTCGACGCGTCGCTCGGCGACGGCTGGGTCGAGATCGGCGACGGACGCCGCTTCTGGGGGCGCTTCGGCGCCGCCGGCCTCCTCCTGCGCGATCCGTCGGGACGCGTCCTGCTCCAGCACCGCGTCAGCTGGAGCCACTTCGGCGACACCTGGGGGCTGCCCGGCGGCGCCCGTCACCCCGAGGAGACGGCCTTCGAGGCGGCCCTCCGGGAGTCGGAGGAGGAGGCGGGCGTCCCCGCCGACCTGATCCTGCCCGTGCTCTCCAGCGTCGTCGTGATCGGACCGTGGAGCTACTCCACCGTCCTGGCCGAGTCCCGCGAGCACTTCACTCCCCGCATCAGCGACGCCGAGAGCACCGAGCTGCGCTGGGTCGCCCCCGACGAGGTCGACTCCCTGCCGCTGCACCCGGGCTTCGGAGCGGCCTGGCCGGGTCTGCGCGCGCTCGGCTCCTCGATCCCGGTGCTCGTCGTGGACGCCGCCAACGTGGTCGGCTCACGCCCCGACGGCTGGTGGCGCGACCGCGCCGGCGCCGCGGAGCGCCTCCTCGCCTCCCTGGCCCGCCTCGCGGAGGCCGGCGTCCCCGGCCGTCTCCTGGGGATCGACGCCGACACGGTCTGGCCGCGCATCGCCGTGGTGCTCGAGGGAGTGGCGCGCGCCGCCCGTCCGGAGGCGGGCGCTCTCACGGAGCGGCTGACGGTCCACGCGGCCGACGGCTCGGGCGACGACGCGATCGTCGAGCTGGTCGGCGCGCTCGAGACCGCGGTCGTCGTGACGGCCGACCGTGGACTGGCCGCCCGCGTCGAGGCGCTCGGGGCCGCCGTGGTCGGTCCGAGGTCGCTGCTCGACCTCCTCGATCCCGCCCGGGAATAGGCCGCGGGGGCACCCGGTTGCATCCCCCATGGCTACGACTGCGATGACCCTCGACTCCCACGACCAGACGATCGCCGACGGCATCGTCCTCATCGACTTCTGGGCCGACTGGTGCGGCCCGTGCAAGCAGTTCGCTCCGGTCTTCGAGGCCACGAGCGAGAAGAACGCCGACATCACCTTCGCGAAGGTCGACACGGAGGACCAGCAGCAGCTCGCCGCGAGCTACGGCATCTCCTCCATCCCCACCCTCGTGGTGTACCGCGACGGGATCCCGCTGATGGCTCAGCCCGGCGCCCTGCCCGCCCCCGCGCTCGACAACCTGATCGAGCAGGTCCGCGGCCTCGACATGGTCGAGGTGCGCCGTCAGTACGAGGAGGCGAAGGCCGCTCAGGAGGCCGGCGTCGCCCCGCAGGCCTGATCCGCCCGGCGCCTCGACCCGCTCCGCAGGCGGGAGGCGCCCGCAGACGCACGAGAACCCCCGGCAGCCGTGAGGCCGCCGGGGGTTCCGTCGTTCCGAGCCGGGATCAGCCGGTGTTCTGCAGACCTGCCGCGACTCCGTTGACCGCGAGCAGGAGCAGCCGCTGGTTCTGCTCCGTCCCGGATCCGCCCGGGTCGGTGCGGAGCGCCTTCAGTGCGCGCAGCTGCAGGAGCGAGAGCGCGTTGACGTACGGGGTGCGCAGGCGCACGGCACGGCCGAGCACGCGGTGGCCCGTGAGCAGGCTCTCCTCGCCGGTGATCGAGAGCACCCACCGGCGGGTGAGCGCCATCTCGTCGAGCACGAGTCCGGCGAGGTCGTCGCGGGAGTCGAGGGCGAGGTAGCGGCGGGCGATGCCCTCGTCGGTCTTCGCGAGCGACATCTCGACGTTGTCGACCATCGTCGTGAACAGCGGCCAGGAGGCGTAGGCCTCGCGGAGCAGGTCGAGGTCGCCGACGGCCTCGAGCGCGCTGCCCAGCCCGAACCAGCCGGTCAGGTTGACGCGGGCCTGGGTCCAGGCGAAGACCCACGGGATCGCTCGCAGGTCCTCGAGCGACTCGACGGAGAGGCCGCGGCGGGCCGGACGCGAGCCGAGGGCGAGCAGGCCCACCTCCTCCTGCGGGGTGACCCGGGCGAACCACGGCGCGAAGCCGTCGGCCTTCACGAGCTCGAAGAAGCGGCGGCGCGACTCGCGGTCCATCGTCGCCGCCACCTCGGCGAAGCGCTCCGCGGCGCCCGCGTTGCGCTCGCCGACAGCGGGGGAGGAGGCGAGCAGCGTCGCTCCCGCCACCTGCTCGATGTGCCGGGTGGCGATGTCCGGGTTGCCGTAGCGGGCGAAGATGACCTCGCCCTGCTCCGTCAGCTTGAAGCGGCCGTCCACCGATCCGGGCGGCTGCGCGAGGACGGCCCGGTTGGCCGGCCCGCCGCCGCGGCCGAGCGCTCCGCCGCGCCCGTGGAACAGCGTGAGCACGATGCCCTCGTCGGCCGCCCACTGCGCGATGCGCGCCTGCGCGTCGTAGAGCGCGAGCGTCGCCGAGACCGGTCCGACGTCCTTCGACGAGTCGGAGTAGCCGAGCATCACCTCGAGCCGGTTGCCGGTGGCCGCGAGGCGCGCCTGCACCTGGGGGAGGCGGATCATCTCGGCGAGGATGTCGGTCGAGGCGTCGAGGTCGGCGAAGGTCTCGAAGAGCGGGACCGCGTCGATGATCGGCGGCTTGCCGTCGGTCGCCGCCTCGGCCAGTTCGAAGACCGTCCGCAGGTCGTCGGCCGACTGCGTGAAGGAGACGATGTACCGCCTCGCCGCGTCGGTGCCGAAGCGCTCCTGGACCTTCGCGATCGCCCGGAACACCGACAGGACCTCGAGGCCGCGCTCGTCGAGCTCCTCGCCGGCGCGGATCGCGGCGATCGTCTCGCGGTGCACCTTCGAGTGCTGGCGCACCTCGATCTCGGCGAGGTGGAAGCCGAAGGTCTCGAGCTGCCAGACGAAGTCCTGGAGGTCGCCGTAGGCGGCGCGGACGTCCTCGGCCTCGACCAGGGACTCCTGGAGGGTGCGCAGCTCGGCCAGCAGCTCGGCGGCGGCGGAGTAGGCCAGCGGCCCCTCGGACCGGGTCGCGGCCAGGCGCTCGGCCGCGAAGAGCAGGACGCGGCGGTGCGCCTCGTTGGGCGAGCGCTCGGCGATGTCGGCGGCGAGCTCGGGAGCCCGCTCGACGCAGGAGGCCCAGAGCGCCTCGACGGCGGCCGACGGGGGAGTGGTCGACGCGTCGAGGGTCAGCGCGCGGCCCACGCGGCGGGCGACCCGCTCGAGGCCCATGAGGACGTGCTCGGAGGCGATGTCCACCGCAGCGAGGGTCGTCTCGGCGGTGACGAAGGGATTGCCGTCGCGGTCGCCGCCGATCCAGGTGCCCAGGCGGACGAAGGCCGGTGCGACCGGAGCCCGGGTGCCCGAGCCCTCGCCGAGCAGAGCGTCGTCGAGGCGGCGGTAGACGCGGGGGAGCACCGAGAACAGCGACTCGTCGAAGACGCTCATCGCGGTGCGCACCTCGTCGAGGGGAGTGGGCTTGGACTCGCGCAGCGGAGCGGTGCGCCACAGCGTGTCGACCTCGGCCAGCAGCTTGCGGCGGATCTCCACCAGCACGACGCCGCCCATGCGCGGGTCGTCGCGCTGCTCGAGCAGGTCGCTGATGCGGCGGATGGACGAGGCCACTGCGCGGCGGCGCGCCTCGGTCGGGTGCGCCGTGAGGACCGGGCGGAACTCCAGTCGGGACAGGCGCGCGAACGCCTCGTCCTCCCCGAGCTCCCCGGTCAGCCGGCGCATCGAGGCGAGGATCGAGTCCTCGGGCGACTGCGCGCCGGCGTCGGCCTCGCGCCGGCGCAGCACGCGGACGCGGTGGAACTCCTCCGCCACGTTGACGAGGTGGAAGTAGCAGGTGAACGCCCGGGCGACCTCCTCGGCGCGCTCGAGCGTGAGCGAGGCGACGAACTCCTCCGCCTCCGCGGTCCCGGCGGCGTCGCCGCTGTCGTAGGCGCTGATCGTGAGCGCGCGCAGGCGCTCCACGTCCTCGTAGAGGGAGGGCTCGCCCGACTCGCGGAGCACCTGGCCGAGCAGCTCGCCCAGCAGGTGGACGTCGGCGCGGATCCTCTCGTCGAGCGGAGGCGCGGTCGTCCCGTCGGCGGAGGAGGGGGCGGTGGCGGAGGCGGGTGCTGCGGTCGCGGCGGACGCGTCGGAGAACGGATGCACGGGAGAGACCTTAGCGGCGGTGCGTATCGAGCACATGACGCCTGCGTCACGATCCGAACTGGAATGATCGAGGGGTGACCGTGACAACCGCACCCCCCGCTCCCGCCGTCCAGACCGAGCAGGCGGCACCCCATGTCGTCGTGCTGTTCGGCGCCGTCGGCGACCTGGCCCGGCGCAAGCTCATCCCGGGGATGGCCCACCTCGCGCTCTCCTCCCTCGCACCGGACCTGCAGATCGTCGGCACCTCGCTCGAGGAGCACGACGACGCCTCGTTCCGCGCCTTCGCGAAGCTGGCCTACGACGAGTTCGGGAGCCGCTCCCTGACGCCGGCGCAGTGGGACGAGTTCGCGTCCAAGCTCCGCTACGTCCCGCAGTCCGCCGGTCCGGCCGCGCTGGCCGCCGCCGTGACCGACGCCGAGGCGGTCCTCGGCCCGGACGTGAGCCGGCTGCACTACCTCAGCGTCCCGCCCAGGGCAGCTCTCTCCGTCGTGCGGATGCTCGCCGAGGCCGGGCTGGTCGAGCGCTCGCGGATCATCATGGAGAAGCCGTTCGGCGTCGACCTCGAGAGCGCGGTCGTCCTCAACGCGGAGCTCCACGAGACCTTCAGCGAGGAGCAGATCTTCCGGATCGACCACTTCCTCGGCAAGGAGCCGGCGCAGAAC
The DNA here is from genome assembly GCF_002932315.1 of Rathayibacter sp. AY1C9. Taxonomy (NCBI): domain Bacteria; kingdom Bacillati; phylum Actinomycetota; class Actinomycetes; order Micrococcales; family Microbacteriaceae; genus Rathayibacter; species Rathayibacter sp. AY1C9. Next base: position 42,517 of record NZ_PSVZ01000011.1, on the reverse strand, counting down.
ATCCTCGCCTTCCGCTTCGCCAACGGCCTCTTCGAGCCGATCTGGAACCGCAACTTCATCGATCACGTCCAGATCGACATCCCCGAGCGCCTGACTCTCGACCGCCGCGCCGAGTTCTACGAGTCCACCGGCGCCTACAAGGACATGGTCGTCACCCACCTCTTCCAGGTGCTGGCGTTCATGGCCATGGAGCCGCCGACCGCGCTGGAGCCCCAGGCCATCAGCGAGGAGAAGAACAAGGTCTTCCGCTCGATGCGTCCGCTCAACCCCGAGAACGTGGTGCGCGGCCAGTACATCGGCTACCGCGACGAGCCGGGCGTCGCCGCCGACTCCGAGACCGACACCTTCGTCGCGCTGAAGTGCGAGATCGACAACTGGCGCTGGGCGGGAGTGCCGTTCTACCTCCGCACCGGCAAGCGGATGGCCGAGGGTCAGCGCATCATCTCGATCGCGTTCCGCGAGCCCCCGAAGAGCATGTTCCCGCAGGGCTCCGGAGTCGGTGCCCACGGCCCGGACCACCTCACCTTCGACCTGGCGGACGCCTCGAAGGTCTCGCTCTCGTTCTACGGGAAGCGCCCCGGTCCCGGCATGCGGCTCGACAAGCTGAGCATGCAGTTCGCGCTCCAGGAGACCGACCGCGCGGGCGACGCGCTCGAGGCCTACGAGCGCCTGATCCTCGACGCGATGCGCGGAGACCACACGCTGTTCACCACCGCGGAGGGCATCGAGCGGCTCTGGGAGGTCTCCGCGCCCCTCCTGCAGGATCCGCCGCCCGTCCGTCTCTACGCGCCCGGCTCCTGGGGGCCGAACGCGATCCACCAGCTGATCGCGCCGCACGCCTGGCGCCTGCCGTTCGAGCGGGTCTGGCGCGACAAGCGCTGACCACGCCGCCGTGCGCCCCGCCTAGGCTGGGCGCATGGCGCGCACCGGTGAGGACCGGATCTGGACGGTCCCGAACGTCCTCAGCATGGTGCGCCTCGCGCTGGTGCCGGTGTTCCTCGTGCTCGTGGTCCTCGGCGAGGACGCGCTCGCGCTCCTGACCCTCGTCGTCTCGAGCCTCACCGACTACCTCGACGGCTGGATCGCGCGCCGCTTCGACCAGATGACGCGCCTCGGCCGCGTCCTCGATCCGGCCGCCGACCGCCTCTACATCTTCGCCACCGTGTTGGGCCTCGCGGCCCGCGGACTGGTGCCCTGGTGGCTGGTCGCCGTGCTGCTCGCCCGCGACCTGATGCTCGTGGTCCTGGCGGTCGTCCTGGCGAACAACGGCTACGGACCGCTTCCCGTGCACCACCTGGGGAAATTCGCGACCTTCTGCCTCTTCTACGCGCTCCCGCTGATCATGCTGGGGCAGGCGTTCCCGGCCCTCGCGCCCGCCTCGCTCCCCATCGCCTGGGCCTTCGCGCTGTGGGGCGCATTCCTCTACTGGTGGGCCGGGATCGTCTACGCCGTCCAGACGCGGGACCTCGTCCTGGGGGTCCGCACAGGTGCTCAGGGGTCCGACGAGGGTCACGATTCGGATACGCTGACCTGATAGGAGGTACGTCTTGGTCGAGCCCGTCGGTGGAGCATCATCCGCCCAGCACAATTCCGTTCCCGGTGAGCCGTCGACGGAGACGACTCTGACGTTCACCGACGACATCGGTGCCCAGCTCGCCGCTCTCGACAACCGCGCGTCCCGCGAGGAGGCCGAGGCCGTCGGGGCTCTGCCCTCGGGATCCGCGCTGCTGGTCGTGCGCCGCGGACCGAACACCGGCGCCCGCTTCCTCCTCGACACCGACTCCACGACGGTCGGCCGTCACCCCGACGCGGGCATCTTCCTCGACGACGTCACGGTCTCGCGCCGGCACGCCGAGTTCGTCCGCCGCGGCACGGCGTTCGAGGTCCACGACCTCGGCTCCCTGAACGGCACCTACTTCGACGGGGTCCGGATCGAGTCCGCGATCCTCACCGACGGCTCCGAGGTGCAGGTCGGCAAGTTCCGACTCACCTTCTACGCGTCCCGCGCCGACCTCGTCGCCGCTCCGGACGCGTGAGCCGTGGGCCGCTCCTCCGCGCGCGCCCTCCCCACCGGCTCCGCCGCTCTGCTGAGCATCGGGCAGGTGCTGGCCAGGCTGACCAGTGAGTTCCCGGACGTCACCCCGTCCAAGCTGCGCTTCCTCGAGGAGCAGGGGCTCGTCTCGCCGGCCCGCACCGACTCCGGCTACCGCAAGTTCTCGGGCTCCGACGTCGAGCGGCTCCGGATGATCCTCGCTCTGCAGCGCGACCACTACCTCCCCCTCAAGGTCATCCGCGGATACCTCGACGACATCGACGCCGGACGCGAGCCCGCCCTGCCGGCCGGTGTCGGGGGTCCGAGCGCCTCGCTCCTCGGCCCCGCCACGCGGTTGACCCGCGAGGGCCTCGCGGCCGAGTCCGGTGCCACGCCCGCTCTCGTCCAGGAGGCCATCGCCGCCGGGCTCGTGCGGGGCGGCGACGTGTTCGGGGACGAGGCCGTGACGACGCTCAAGGCGCTCGTCGACCTCGGCCGATCCGGTATCGAGCCCCGCCATCTCCGACCGCTCCGCGTCGCCGTCGAGCGCGAGATGTCGCTCATCGAGAGCGTCGTCGCCTCCAGCGCCCGCCGCGGAGAGGCGTCCGGCTCCGCCGGCGCTGCCGAGAACGCGGTGGGGCTCGCGACCCAGCTGGGCACGATCCGCGGGGCGATGGTGCGCAGCGCCCTCTCGCGGATCGCCCGCTCGTGAGGGCCGCGCCGCCGGCCGTCGGGCGGCCCGTGCGACACGCCGCGGCGCCGAGGCCGATGTCGTTTACTCGGCCTGCGCCGGTCGGTACGGTAGGGAGCGCGTTCGGAGGATCCGGCGTCCGGATCCGAGAGGCACAGGGATGAGAGAAGTCAGCCGCGACGTCAGCGGCCAGCGCGACCTCGTCCTGTTCACCGACGGACTGCCCGAGCTCGACGCCGACGCGGGCTACCGCGGGGCCGTCGCGGCGCGCGCCGCGGGGATCACCTACCGGCAGCTCGACTACTGGGCGCGGACCGAGCTCGTCGAGCCCACCGTGCGCGGCGCGTCCGGCTCCGGAACGCAGCGCCTCTACGGCTTCCGCGACATCCTCGTGCTGAAGCTGGTCAAGCGCCTGCTCGACACCGGGATCTCGCTCCAGCAGATCCGCACGGCGGTCAACCAGCTCCGCGAGTCCGGGGTCGACGACCTCGCGCAGACGACCCTGATGAGCGACGGCGCGAGCGTCTACCTCTGCACCTCGAACGACGAGGTCATCGACCTGCTCAGCCGCGGCCAGGGCGTCTTCGGCATCGCCGTCGGCAAGGTCCTCCGCGAAGTCGAGTCGAGCCTCGTCGAGCTCGACCATCAGTCGGTCGACCCGGGCGACGAGCTCGCCCAGCGCCGCGCCTCCCGCCGCGTCGGCTGACCGCCCACCCCTCGCGGGTCGGCCGCGGCCCCGGGGACTCCGGGGTCTCCTCCGCGCGCTCAGCTGATCAGGAGCGGACCTGCCTGCAGCCGTGCTGAGCGGGCAACGGGCGGCACCCGAGTCTCACCGAGCTGGTCGAATGGCGGGCCCCGCCCGCGTGATCCGTCCGCCGGACGCGAGCTCCCCGCCGATCACGCCCGCTAGCATGCGGGTCCGATGACGGGCTCCGTCCGTGTCCCGCCCTGCGGATCCGACGATGGGCTACGCCCGCGCATCGAGAGCCCGCGCTGAACTCCGACGCCGAGCGTCTGCCGGCGCCGTCCCTGGCACTCCTCGAGCACCGAGCATCGCCCGCGTCCCGAGACCTCGAGCCGGGGAAGTCCGGCGGACCCGCCGGCCCTAGGTCGCGGCGGGGACCTGCTCGCCGATGCGTCCGGTGCGGATGACGCGGTCGAGCAGCAGGTCGAAGTTGTGCGCCATCTCCTGGGCGCTCTCCCCGGGCCAGACGTGGACGGGCTTCGCCGCGCCCTGCGCCTGCTGGAGGGAGGTGCGCTCCGGGAGCTGCGGGCTGAGGACGAGCGGCCCGAACATGTCGCGCAGCTCCTTGATCCGGAACTGGTGCTCCAGCGACTGGACGCGGGCGCGGTTGACGATGATGCCCAGCGGCTGGAGGCGCGGGCTGAGTCCGCGGCGGATCTCCTCGATCGCCCGGAGCGCCCGGTCGGCGGCGGCCACCGAGAACAGGCCCGGCTCCGTGACGACGGCGACGCGGTCGCTCGCGGCCCAGGCCGTGCGGGTCAGGGCGTTGAGCGACGGGGCGCAGTCGATCAGCACGAGGTCGTAGTCGGCCTCGACGCTCGCGAGGGCCTCCTCGAGCTTCCAGATGTCGCGGATGCTGGGGTGCGGCCCGTCGAAGTTGATCGCGGAGGGGCTGCCGATCAGCACGTCGATCGTGCCGTGGTGCTCCTTGGTCCAGCCGGAGGGGGCGATCGCCGAGCGGACGATCTTCTCCTTCGGCGACGTCAGGACGTCGGCAATGTTAAGGTGGCCGGCGACGTTGATGTCCATTCCGGTCGACACGTCGGACTGGGGATCGAGGTCGACGACCAGCGTTCGCAGGCCCTTCGAGAACGCCGCGGATGCAAGGCCGAGCGTCACCGTGGTCTTGCCGACGCCGCCCTTGAGGGAGCTCACGCTGAGTACATGCATGGCTGACTACTTTACGTTCCTCCGGGCGGCAGAACCTAACCGTTCGCTGCACGCGCCGTCCGCGCCGCATCCGGAAGCGGGCCGCACTAGCAGTCGGAGCGCGCTCCGACCAAGCCGCCCGGCGCGATCCGGGCCCGCCGGTACACTCGTCCTGAGCGGAAGGAGGCTCGTTCGCATGGATGAGCGCAACGACGAACAGCCCGACACCGGCACCGGTCCCACGCCGCGGACCGCCATGGACGCGGCTCGGGAATCGGGTCAGTACTCCCCGCGAGCGAGCGACACCGCTCCGACCCTCCTGCCCGACGGCGTGCGGATCACCCCGCCCGGCCCGCGGCGCCGCTCCACCGCCCCCGCTCCGGTCGAGGACGAGGACGAGGACGCGATCGACGTCGGCCGCCTCGGCCTGCCGCCCTCGCGCTCGCGCGCTCTCGTGCCCCCGGAGCCGAGTCCTGCTCCGACCCCCTCACCGGCTCCCGCTCACCCGTCCGGCGCGAACGGACCGGTCTCGGCGGGGATCTCCGCCCGAGCGGAGTCCGCCGAGAAGCCCGCGGCGTCCGAGTCCGCGGGGGAGCCCGCCGCCGTCCCCACGCGCCGCGACCGCCTCCGCGCCGAGTCCTCGAGCGCCGCTCCCGCCCCGTCCGCGCCGAGCGCCGCCGTCCCCGAGTCGGCGTCGATGCTCACCCCGGACAGGCTCCTGGAGGTCAACCGCAAGACCCGTCCCGCTCCCACGGGCGGCTGGCGCCGCTTCCTCTACGGCCTGACCTTCCACACGGTCAACCTCGGCGACTCCGCGAAGGTGAAGGCGTGGAAGGCGATGGACGAGCGGATCGGCCGGCAGTTCGAGGGCGGCACCCGCTTCGTCCCGGTCATGACCCGCAAGGGCGGCGTCGGCAAGACCACGGTCACGACGCTCCTGGGCATGGCCCTCGCCGACGCGCGCGAGGACCGCATCATCGCGGTCGACGCGAACCCCGACCGCGGCACCCTGGCCGAGCGCGTCCCCAAGCAGACGCGGGCGACCGTCCGCGACGTCGTGAACCGCGCGGCCGGCGTGACCGGGTTCACCGAGTTCTCGACGATGGTCTCCCGCGACGAGACCCGCCTCGACGTCCTCGCCTCCGACACCGACCCGCAGCTCTCCGAGGCCTTCGACGAGGACGACTACAACGTGGTCGCCGACCTGGTCGAGCGCTTCTACTCGATCATGCTCACCGACTGCGGCACGGGCATCGTGCACTCGGTGATGCGGCCCACGCTGCAGCGCGCCGACACGGTGGTGATCGTCTCGGGCGGCAGCGTCGACGAGGCCCGCCTGGCCTCCGAGACCCTCACCTGGCTGGACGCGAACGGCTACGGCGCCCTGGTGCGCAACGCGGTCGTCGCGCTCAACACGGCGACGCAGGGCACGAGCCTGGTGAAGCTGGAGGAGATCGAGTCGCACTTCCGCTCCCGCGTCCGCGACATCGTCCGGATCCCCTACGACCCGGTGCTCGCCGCCGGCTCCGTGGTGAAGTGGGAGCAGCTGCGCGAGGGCACGAAGGACGCCGCGCGCCTGCTCGCCGCGCTCGTGGTCGAGGGCATGCCGGTCCGACGTGTCTGAGCCCCGGGCTTCCGGGGCGGCGTCCGCCGCGCACCAGGACCGCACCGACGGGCCCGACGCGTCCACCGACGCCTTCGACCTGATCGTCATCGGGGCCGGCTCCGGCAACTCGATCGTCGGTCCGGAGTTCGACGGCCTGCGGGTCGCGATCCTCGACGACGGGGAGTGGTTCGGCGGCACCTGCCTCAACGCCGGCTGCATCCCGACCAAGATGTTCGTCCACGTCGCCGACGTGGTCACCGACGTCGACCAGGGCGGCCCGATCGGCGTCCACTCCCGCCTCCGCCGCCCCGAGTGGGCCGAGGTGCGCAACCGGGTGTTCGGCCGGATCGACGCGATCAGCGAGGGCGGTTTCGAGTACCGCGATCAGCGCTCCCCGAACGTGACCGTCCTCCGCGAGAGCTTCGGCTTCGAGTCGCTCGGAGACGGCGACCGCCCGCACGTCCTCGTCAGCGCCAGCGGTGCCCGCATCAGTGCGCCGCAGGTGGTCGTGGCCGCCGGCTCGCGGCCCAGGCCGCTCCTCGCCGCGTACGAGCCGGACCCCCGCATCCAGGACTCCTCCTCCGTCATGCGGCTCGACGAGCTCCCCGAGCGGATGCTGATCCTCGGCGGCGGCGCGGTAGCCGTCGAGTTCGCCCACGTCTTCTCCTCCTTCGGCACGGCCGTGACCGTCGCCGTCCGCGGCGACCGCCTCCTCCGCGCCCTCGACGAGGACGTCTCGCGCCGGTTCACCGGGATCGCCGCCGAGCGGTACACGGTGCTCACCGGAGTGAGCGCCGAGAGCGTCGACGCCCGCCCTGACGGGCTCCGCGTCGCCCTCAGCGACGGCACGACGGTCGAGACCGACCTGCTCCTCGTCGCCCTCGGCCGCGACCCCAACAGCGACACGGTCGCCGCCGCCTCCGTCGGGATCGATCTGCACGAGGACGGCCGGATCAGCGTCGACCCCGAGCAGCGCGTCCTTTCCGGCGGACGCCCCGTGCCCGGCCTCTTCGCCCTCGGCGACGTGTCGTCCCGCTGGCAGCTCAAGCACGTCGCCAACCACGAGGCGCGCCTCGTGGCGCACAACCTCCTGCACCCGGGCGAGATGCTCTCCGACACCCTCTCGCCGGTGCCCGGCGCGATCTTCGCCCACCCGCAGATCGCCCACTTCGGGCTCACCGCGGCCGAAGCGCGAGACCACGGCCTGGACGTCGTCACCGTCACCCAGGAGTACGGCTCCACCGCCTTCGGCTGGGCGCTCGAGGACGACTCCAGCGCCTGCCTCCTGGTCGTCGGACTCGACGGCGCCCTCCTCGGCGCGCACATCATCGGGCCGCAGGCCAGTATCCTCATTCAGCCGCTCGTCCAGGCCGCCAGCGCCGGCACCGGCATCCGCGGACTCGCCCGCAGCCAGTACTGGCCGCACCCCGCAGCGAGCGAAGTCGTCGAGAACGCCCTCCTGAGCGCGGAGGAGGCCCTGAGGGAGCGCACCACATGACCGAACGCCAGATCCGCATCTTCGGGGACCCGGTGCTGAAGACCCCGTCCACGACCATCGAGACGGTCGACGCCGGCGTCCGCGGCCTCGTCGAGGACCTCGTCGACAGCGTCCGCCCGCCCGGACGCGCCGGCGTCGCAGCCCCCCAGATCGGCGTCAACCTCCGCGCCTTCAGCTACAACGTCGACGGCGTCATCGGCTACATCCTCAACCCCGAGATCATCGAGCTCAGCGGAGACCCGCAACCGGTCGACGAGGGCTGCCTCTCCGTCCCGAACCTCTGGTACCCCGCGATCCGCTACCCGCACGCGAAGGTCCGCGGCACCGACCTCGACGGCAACGAGATCGTCCTCGAAGGCGACGGCCTCATGGCCCAGGCCCTCCAGCACGAATGCGACCACCTCGACGGACGCCTCTACCTCGACCGCCTCTCCAAGGACGACCGCCGCGCCGCCATGAAGGCCGTCCGGGAATCCGACTGGTTCTGAGTTGGATTCCGAGCCGGTCCTTGCCCGGCTCGGCGCGGTCGGCTTTTCGAGGTGGGCGCGTTCGGTGGAGCGTCGTGCGTTCCGCCGACGGGAAAGCGCTGGGACGCGCTTTCCCGGATACGGCTGTGTCGAGGGGGGGCGGTCCCTGCCCGGCCCGGCGCGGTCGGCTTTTCGAGGTGGGCGCGTTCGGTGGAGCGTCGTGCGTTCCGCCGACGGTGAAGCGCTGGCACGCGCTTCACCGGATACGGCTGCGTTGAGGGGGGAGCCGGTCCCTGCCCGGCCCGGCGCGGTCGGCTCAGCGAGGTGGGGGCGTTCCGTGGAGCGTCGGGCGTTCCGCCGACGGGAAAGCGCTGGGACGCGCTTTCCCGGATACGGCTGTGTTGGTGGGGAGCCGGTCCTTGCCCGGCTCCACGCAGTCGGCCGCTCGAGGTGGGCGCGTTCCATGGAGCGTCGTGCGTTCCGCCGACGGTGAAGCGCTGGCACGCGCTTCACCGGATACGGCTGTGTTGAGGGGGAGCCGGTCCTTGCCCGGCTCCGCGCGGTCGGCTTTTCGAGGTGGGCGCGTTCGGTGGAGCGTCGTGCGTTCCGCCGACGGTGAAGCGCTGGGACGCGCTTTTCCGGATACGGCTGTGTTGAGGGGGAGCCGGTCCTTGCCCGGCTCCGCGCGGTCGGCCTTTCGAGGTGGGCGCGTTCCGTGGAGCGTCGTGCGTTCCGCCGACGGGAAAGCGCTGGGACGCGCTTTCCCGGATACGGCTGTGTCGAGGGGGAGCCGGTCCCTGCCCGGCCCGGCGCGGTCGGCACCGCGACAGGGGCGCGTCGAGGAGAGCGTCGGGCGTTCTGCCGACGGGATAGAGCTGGGCGCGCTGTCCCGGAGGCGGCTGCGATCGGGACGGCCTGCTGGTGACGCGGGGAGAGCGCGGGGTCAGCGGAGGGAGATGCCCTCGGTGGCGGGGGCGGCGGAGTAGACGGCGGCGATGGTGTCGGCGAAGTCGGCGAGGATGACGTTGCGCTTGATGCTCATCTTCGGAGTCAGGTGACCGCTCGCCTCCGTGAACTCGGTCGGGAGGATCACGAACTTCCGGATCGACTCGGCGCGGGACACGCGCTCGTTCGCCGCATCGACGGCCCGCTGCACCTCGGCCAGAACGACCGGGTTCACGGCCGCGTCCTCGAGTGAGAGGCCCTTGTCCTGCCCGTTGTTCGCGAGCCACGTCGGCAGCATCTCGGAGTCGAGCGTGACCAGAGCAGCGATGAACGGGCGCTGATCGCCGACGACGACGACCTGGCCGACCAGCGGGTTCGCGCGGATCGGATCCTCCAGCGCCGCCGGAGCGACGTTCTTGCCGCCGGCGGTGACGATGATCTCCTTCTTCCGCCCGGTGACGCGCAGGTACCCGTCCTCGTCCAGGGTTCCGAGGTCGCCCGTGCGGAACCACTCGCCGTCGAACGACTCGGCCGTCGCCGCCTCGTTGTTCCAGTAGCCGCCGAAGACGTCGATGCCGCGCACCTGGATCTCGCCGTCGCCCGCGATCCGGATCGAGACCCCGGGCATCGCCGGGCCCACCGAGCCGATCTTGAACCGCTCGGTGCGGTTGACGGTGGCGGGCGCCGTCGTCTCCGTGAGGCCGTAGCCCTCGAGGATCTTGATGCCGAGGCTGTGGAAGAAGTGCCCGAGCCGGTCTCCCAGCGGCGCCGAGCCGGACACCGCGAAGCGGACGTTCCCGCCCATGGCGGTGCGCAGCTTCGAGTAGACGAGCCGGTCGAAGAGGAGGAACTGCAGCTTCAGCGCGAGCGGCACCGAGCCCGCCTCGAGCGCCATCGAGTGTGCGACGGCGACGTCGGCCGCGCGGCGGAAGATCTTCCCCTTCCCCCCGGCCTCGGCCTTCTGCTCGGCGGAGTTGTAGACCTTCTCGAACACGCGCGGCACGGCCAGGAGGAACGTCGGCTTGAAGGACGCGAGCGAGGGGAGCAGCTGCCTGGTGTCGGCCTGGTGCCCCACCTTCACCCCGCCGTGCACGCAGAGGATCGCGATGAAGCGGGCGAACACGTGCGCGGTGGTGATGAACAGCAGCGTCGACGCGCCGGGCTGGTGGATCAGCTCCGTCAGGGCGACCGCCGAGTTGCGGCTGAGCTCGACGAAGTTCGAGTGCCGGATGATGCAGCCCTTGGGGCGGCCGGTGGAGCCGGAGGTGTAGATGATCGTCGCGATGTCGGTGCCGGTCGCCAGCGAGCGGCGGCGCTCGATCTCGGCATCCGGCACGTCGATGCCGCGGGCGACGAGCTTGTCCAGATCGCCCAGCCCGATCTGCCAGGCGAGGCGGACCTCGGGAAGGTCGGCGCGGATCTCGTCGAAGCGGGCGAAGTGCTCGGGGGTCTCGACGATCACGGCGTGCGCGCCGGAGTCGGCGAGGTTCCACTGCACCTGTGCGGGAGAGGAGGTCTCGTACACCGGGACGAGGACCCCGCCGGCGAACCAGACGGCGAAGTCGATCAGCGTCCACTCGTAGCGAGTCTTGCAGATCAGCCCGACCTTCTCGCCCGGCTCGAGGCCGGCGGCGACGAAGCCCTTCGCGAGGGCCGTGACCTGGTCGAGGAACTCCTGCGCCGTCACATCGCGCCAGCCGTCGCCGTCGGGCAGCGCGAAGAGCGGGCGATCGGGCGTCTCGCGGACGCGGTCCAGCAGGAGGGCGGTCGTGTTGGCCTGGGGATCGGCCGGAACCACCAGGGGGGAATCGAACTGGTCCACGGCAACTCCTTCGGTACCTGAATGAACGTCGTCTCCACCCTACCGGCGCGGCGCAAGCTGTGGATCCGTTCAGGGTAACGATCCAGCGGTGGCTCCGCGAGGAGGGCCGACACGCGTCGCCGGGTCTCGCCGCTGAGCCGCATCGGAGCGCTCGCGGTCACTACACTCGTCCTGGCCGCCGCTCAGGGCGGCCCGCCGACGCTGCCGCGCCGGTGGCGACGGGAAGGCGGTTCGCGTGCACGCGATCGGGATCGACATCGGCGGCACGAAGATCGCCGGAGCCCTGGTCGACGAGTCCGGGGGGATCCTCCGCGAGGACCGTCGGCCCACTCCTGCCGGGCACCCCGAGCTGATCGTCGATGTCGTGGTCGAGATGGTCGAGCATCTGCGCTCCGGCCTGCTCCCGGGAGACGTCTCCGCGGTCGGAGTCGCAGCCGCCGGCTTCATCGACGCCTCGCAGTCGATCGTCTACTACGCCCCGAACATCAACTGGCGCAACGAGCCCTTCCGCGAGAAGCTCTCGGCCCGCATCGACCTGCCGATCATCATCGAGAACGATGCGAACGCCGCCGGCTGGGCCGAGTTCCGCTACGGCTCGGGCCGCCTCGTCAGCGACATGCTGATGCTCACCATCGGCACCGGAGTGGGTGGCGCGATCGTCATCAACGACCGGCTCCTCCGGGGCGGCTTCGGCGCCGCGGCCGAGATCGGGCACATGCGCGTCGTCCCCGGAGGCCTGCCCTGCGGCTGCGGCGCCCGCGGCTGCATCGAGCAGTACGGCTCGGGCCGCGCGCTCCAGCGCTTCGCCGGCGAGCTGGCCGACGCGGGCGGGATCGGCCAGGGCATCGCCGACGCCCGCGCCCGCAACGGCGGCGAGCTGAACGGCCACCTCATCTCCGAGCTGATCACCGCCGGCGACCTCGGCGCCCTCGCGGCGCTGCGACAGCTCGGCCACTGGCTGGGCGAGGCGGCGGCCAGCCTGAGCGCCGTCCTCGACCCGCAGATGTTCGTCATCGGCGGCGGAGTGGCGCAGGCGGGCGACCTCCTGCTGGACCCCATCCGCCAGGCCTACCTCGACAACCTCCCCGCCCGGGGCTACCACCCCGAGCCCGAGTTCCGCATCGCGGAGCTCGTCAACGACGCCGGAGTCGTGGGGGCCGCCGACCTGGCGCGCCTGCACGCGAGCTCCCTCTAGCGGCACCCGCCGCACCCGATCCGCCGCACCGCCGAGGAGCCCGATGTTCTACTGGTTCATGAAGCACATCGTCGCGGGCCCGCTCCTGAAGACGATCTTCCGGCCGTGGGTGGTCGGCGCCGACAAGGTGCCGCAGAACGGCGGCGTGATCCTCGCGAGCAACCACCTCTCCTTCATCGACTCCGTGATCCTCCCGCTGGTGATCGAGCGGAACATGGTCTTCCTCGCCAAGAGCGACTACTTCACCGGCAAGGGCCTCAAGGGCTGGGCGACGCGGACGTTCTTCACCGCCACGGGGATGCTGCCCATCGACCGCTCCGGTGGCAAGGCGTCGGAGGCCTCGCTCAACACGGGCCTCCGCGTCCTCGCGGGCGGCCACGCCCTGGGCATCTATCCCGAGGGCACGCGCAGCCCCGACGGCCGCATGTACCGCGGCCGCACCGGTGTCGCGCGCATGGTCCTCGAGGCCCGCGTGCCCGTCATCCCGGTCGCCATGATCGACACCGCGCGCATCATGCCCATCGGCAAGCGCCTGCCGAAGCTGGGCCGCATCGGCATCGTCTTCGGGGAGCCGCTCGACTTCAGCCGCTTCGAGGGCATGGAGGGCGACCGGTTCATCCTCCGCTCGATCACCGACGAGATCATGTACGAGCTCCTCGCCCTGAGCGGCCAGGAGTACCTCGACGTCTACGCGACCTCGGTCAAGGAGAAGCGCGCGGCCCTCACCCGCTGAGCGCCCGCTCGACGCCGGGGCCCCCTCCCGGCCGAGCGCCCTGCCAGGCGATAAGCTCGTCAACCGCTGCCGTCCGTCCGGACGGCAGCCCTCCGCGCGCCGCTGGCGCCCGTCAGAACCGGGAACACCCTCGTGGTCATCGATCCGAACGAACCGTACGTCCTCGCCGCCCCCTCCGTGGTCGCCGGCCTGGACTATTGGCGCGAGCTCGAGATCAAGCAGCAGCCGCAGTGGCCCGATGCGGAGGCCGTGCGAGCGGCGTCCGCCGAGGTGGCCGCGCTCCCTCCGCTGGTGTTCGCCGGCGAGGTGGACCAGCTGCGCGAGCGTCTCGGAGCCGCGGCCCGCGGCGAGGCGTTCCTCCTGCAGGGCGGCGACTGCGCCGAGACCTTCGCCGGAGCGACCGCCGAGCAGATCCGCAACCGCGTCAAGACCGTGCTGCAGATGGCCGTCGTCCTGACCTACGGCGCGAGCATGCCCGTCATCAAGATGGGCCGGATGGCCGGCCAGTTCGCGAAGCCGCGCTCGAGCGACCTCGAGACCCGCGGCGACGTGACCCTGCCCGCCTACCGCGGCGACATCGTCAACGGCTACGACTTCACCCCGGAGTCGCGCGCCGCGGACCCGCGCCGCATCGTGCAGGGCTACCACACCGCCGCCTCGACGCTGAACCTCATCCGCGCCTTCACGCAGGGCGGATTCGCCGACCTGCGCCTCGTCCACTACTGGAACAAGGGCTTCACCGAGAACCCGCAGAACCAGCGCTACGAGCAGCTGGCCCGCGAGATCGACCGCGCGGTCAAGTTCATGGTGGCGTGCGGGGCCGACTTCGAGGGCATGAAGCGCACCGAGTTCTACACCGGCCACGAGGGCCTGCTGATGGACTACGAGCGCCCCATGACGCGCATCGACTCGCGGACCGGCACGCCGTACAACACCTCCAGCCACTTCATCTGGATCGGCGAGCGCACCCGCGAGCTCGGCGGCGCGCACGTCGACTTCCTGTCGCGGGTGCGCAACCCGATCGGCGTGAAGCTCGGCCCGTCGACCACGCCCGAGACGATGCTCGAGCTGATCGACAAGCTCGACCCCGAGCGGGAGCCCGGTCGCCTCACCTTCATCACCCGCATGGGTGCCGGGAGGATCCGCGACGCCCTCCCGCCGCTGCTCGAGGCCGTCAAGCGGAGCGACGCCCTGCCGCTGTGGGTGACCGATCCGATGCACGGCAACGGGCTGACGACGCCGACCGGCTACAAGACCCGTCGCTTCGACGACGTGGTCGACGAGGTCAAGGGCTTCTTCGAGGCGCACCGCGCCGCGGGGACGCACCCGGGCGGCATCCACGTCGAGCTCACGGGCGACGACGTCACCGAGTGCCTCGGCGGCTCGGAGCACATCGACGAGGCGACGCTCGCCACCCGGTACGAGTCGGTCTGCGACCCGCGCCTCAACCACATGCAGTCGCTCGAGCTCGCGTTCCTCGTGGCGGAGGAGCTCCGGGGCCGCGCGATCTGATCCGACCCCGACCGCCGGTCGAGTCCTCGTTGAGGGCTCGACCGGCGGCGTCAGGTCGTGATGGTGATCGACAGCTGGATCGTCGTGCCGCGCTGCACGAGATCGCCGGCCTTGTTGGACTGGTTCGTGACCTTGGTCAGCTCGTTCGGCGCCGCGTCGATCAGCGGGCCGAGCGTCGTCAGGGAGTAGCTCCACGACAGGTCCGCCGCCTCGAGGGCCGCCTTCGCCTCGTCGCGGTTCATCCCCACGACGTTCGGCACGGCGACGGGCTCGGGCCCCTTCGACACGACGACCGAGACGGTGTCGCCGGTCACGGCGGGCGCCTCCGGGTTCGCCTGCGTGAGGACGACGCCCGCGGCCACGGTGTCGCTCCAGTCCTCGCCGCTGCGGTCGAGGGCGAGACCGGCCGCCTCCGCCTTCGCCGTCGCGTCGTCGATCGAGAGGCCGACGACGTTCGGGATCGGTCCGAGGCTCACCACCATCGCGATGGTGCTGGTCTCGGACATCGTCTCGGGCAGCGCCGATCCGTCCGGCAGCGAGGCGGAGACGACCACACCGGCGTCGACGTCGGCGTCGAAGATCTTCGAGACGTCGCCGACGGTGAAGGAGCCTCCCGTCACCGCGGCGGCAGCGTCGGCCTCCGAGAGGCCGGCGAGAGACGGGACCGGCAGCTGGCGCGGCCCGCTCGAGACGGTCAGCGTGATGACGGAGCCCTTGTGCACCCCCTGCCCGCCGGGCGGATCGGAGCTCACCACCGTCCCCGCGGGCACGGTGAGGTCGGGCGTCTCCTGCGGCTGCACCTCGAAGCCCTGCGCCTGCAGCTGGGCCGTCGCGTCCTGCTGCGACTGGCTGACGACGTCCGGGATCGACACGATCGCGCCGGGTCCCTCGCCGAACCACCAGGCCGTCCCGCCGCCGATGAGCGCCAGGAGGAGCACGACCACCGTGAGCAGGACGCCGCGACGCCGTCGGACGCGGCGCCTGCTCGCGAGCCGGGCGACGGTGTCGTCGTCCTCGTCGACCACGAGTACCGCTCCGGGCGCCGGCGCCGGGTCGAAGACCGAGGTCTGCCCGGGCTCCGCCGGATCGAAGACGGCCGTCGCGGGCGCCGGATCGGCGACCGGCGCCGGGAGCGGGGTGACCGCCTGCGTGTCGCCGCGGCGGTCGCTCGGTGTGATGCCCATGAGCCGCTCGGCCTCGAGCAGCTGCGCGAGCATGACACCGGCGTCGCGGGGCCGCATGTCCGGGTCGCGCTCGGTCGCCCAGAGGACGAGCTCGTCGAGCGAGGTGGGGACGGAGGCGACCGTCGCGCTGGGGTACGGGACGGAGTCGTTCGCGTGCTGGTACGCGATCTGCATCGGCTGCTCGCCCGTGAAGGGCTGCTCTCCGGTGAGCATCTCGTAGATCATGATCCCGATGGCGTAGATGTCGCTGCGGGTGTCGGCGGTGCCCCGCGTGACCAGCTCGGGGGAGAGGTAGGCGATCGTGCCGAGGAGGGCCTGACCGGAGGCGGTGTTGGCGGAGGCGGCGCGCGCGAGGCCGAAGTCGCCGATCTTGATCCGGCCGTCGTCGGCGAGGAGCACGTTCTCGGGCTTGAGGTCGCGGTGGAGGATCCCGGCGCGGTGCGCGGCGGCGAGACCCGAGAGCACGGAGTGCATGATGTCGACGACCTGCTGGGCGGTCAGCCGGCCGCGCTCCTTGAGCAGGTCGCGCAGGGTGATCCCGGGAAGGTACTCCATCACCAGGTAGGCCATGTCCGAGTCCTGGCCCTGGTCGAAGACGCTGACCACGTTCGGGTGGGCGAGACGGGCGGCGGAGCGCGCCTCCTGGACGAAGCGGTTCTTGAACGTCGCGTCGTCGGAGAGGTGGCCGTGCATGACCTTCATCGCCACGCGGCGCTCGAGGCGCTGGTCGTGCGCGAGGTAGACCGTCGCCATGCCGCCGCGGGCGATCCTCGAGCGCACCTCGTACCGGCCGTCGACGAGACGGCCGAGGAGGGGGTCGAGCTGGCTGGTGGTCACGCGACGAGTCTAGGCAAGACCCCCGGGGGAACCGGTGAGCGACGCCCGGGCGGCGCAGGACGGGCCCGACTCCTTCTCCGGACGCCCGCAGTTGGCGGCACTCCGGGCTCGTGGCAGTCTTGACGCGTGACCGACTCGTCCGCTTCCCCCGCCACCTCGACCGATTCCGAGCTCGAGTGGCTGACCGTCCCCGACCTCGTGGAGCTGACCGGGCTCGGCGCCGGCCGGGTCCGCCGCCTCCTCGAGGAGCGCCACCTGCTCGGCACCCGCCGCGACGGCGTGCTGAAGGTCCCCGCCCTCTTCCTCCGCGACGGGGAGCCGATGAGCGAGATCCGCGGCACCGCGATCCTGCTCGCCGACTCCGGCTTCACCGACGACGAGGCGGTCGACTGGATGCTGACGGTCGAGGAGAGCCTGGGCACGAGCCCGATCGTCGCCCTCCGCGCCGGCCGCAAGGCCGAGGTCCGGCGGGTCGCCCAGGCCCTGGCCTGATCCCGCCGGTCCGCTCCTAGGAGGTGCGGACCGTGACCTGGGCGGCCAGCTCGCGCAGCTCCGCCACGCCCTCCGTGCGGAGCGGCGCGTCGGGGAGGACCGCGATCGCCGCGGCCACCTCCTGGTCGATGCGATCCTCGAGCCGCTCGAGGGCGCCGCTGCCCGCGATGATCTCCTGCGCCCGCGCGATGGACGCCGCGTCGGCGTCGCTCCGGCCCACGACCGCGTCGAGCTCGGCCCGCTCGCCCGGCGAGCACGCGCCGCGGGCGAGGCCGAGCAGCACGGTGCGCTTGCCCTCCCGCAGATCGTCGCCGGCCGGCTTTCCCGTCACCGCCGGGTCGCCGAAGACTCCGAGGACGTCGTCGCGCAGCTGGAAGGCGATCCCGACCGGGAGCCCGAAGCGGCGCAGGGCGTCCAGCTGAGCGTCGTCGCCGCCGGCGAGGGAGCCGCCGATCACCAGCGGCGCCTCGATGCTGTACTTCGCGCTCTTGTAGACCACCACCCGCTCCGCCCGCTGCAGGTGCTCGTGCTCGGGGTGCTGCACCCACGCGCTCTCCTCGAGGATGTCGAGGTACTGGCCCAGCGTGACCTCGGTGCGCATCAGGTTGAACTCGGCGCGCGCGCGCTCGGCCGCGACTCGATCCCCGAGCGACCACTCCGCCGCGGCGAAGATCTCGTCCGACCAGACCAGGAGGAGGTCGCCGAGGAGGATCGCGGAGGAGCGGCCGAACTCGTCGCGGTCGCCGGTCCAGCCGCCGTCGGCGTGGAAGGAGGAGAAGCGCCGGTGGGCCGCGGGAGCGCCGCGGCGGGTGTCGGAGTTGTCGATCACGTCGTCGTGGACGAGGGCGGCGGCGTGGAACAGCTCCAGCCCGGCGCCCACCCTCGCGATCGGATCGGAGCCGCTCGGATGGGCTTCGCTCGAGGTGCTCGACACCGCGTTCCAGCCCGCCTCGCAGAAGCGCGCGCGGAACCGCTTGCCCCCGCTGAGAAAGTCCCGCGAAAGGTCGCCGAGGGCGGAGACGTCCTCTCCTATGGAGCGCAGAATTGGCGTGCGCCCGGTGAGGAATTCATCGATTCGGAGCTGGACGCGATCGACCAGTCGAGAGCTGTGGTTCACCCGACCAGCCTATGCACCGAAGGTGCCTGGTGCCCGCGTCGGGCTCGGTCTACACTGAAGCGCCGCCCGACCGGTCGAGCCCAGACGCCGCCTATTCCGGTGCCGATCCCCGAAAGGGTCGACGCCGCACCCTGAAGGGGTCACGATGCCGCTTTCGGAACACGAGCAACGGCTCCTCGATGAGATGGAGCGGAACCTCTACCAGAACGACGCCGATTTCGTGGCGGCGGTCGGCAAGGGGCGCGGCGGCACCAACTACCGGGCCCTCGTGCTCGGCATCCTGCTCGGCATCCTCGGTCTCGCCGTGCTCGTCGCGGGCGTGGTCGTGCGCCAGCCCCTCGTCGGCATCCTCGGGTTCGCCTTCATGCTCGGCGGCGTGATCGTGGCCATGCGCCCGGCCGCCGGCGGCTCCGCTGAGCCCGACCTGCCCGACGTCGGCCGTCCGTCGAAGCCCCGCTCGGGCAACCGCCAGGGGTCCGGCTTCATGGACCGACTGAACGACAGATGGGACAACCGCGGAGACGGGCGCGGCTAGCCCCCCCTCCGCTCCACCACAGGGTCGATCCTCACGGATCGGCCCTTTTTTCGTGCCCGCGGCCTCCCTCCCGCGACCTTCCCCCTCCACTTCGCCCCGCTGTCGCGATTCCGCGGAAACACGCGGATGACCGGGGCCTCTCCGGCGCGCCCCGCGCCGCGCCGGGGTTGTGAGTGGGGGGAAGTGGAGTACTGTGGAGGACACACCATCCTTGGCCGGAAGAAGTGGGGGGCAGTCCGTGTTCCTCGGCACCTATTCCCCCAAGCTCGACGAGAAGGGCCGCGTGATCCTCCCCGCCAAGTTCCGCGACGAGCTCTCCTCCGGAGTCGTCGTCACGCGCGGCCAGGAGCGGTGCCTGTACGTGTTCAGCCAGGCCGAGTTCGAGGTGATGCACGAGAAGATCCGGCAGGCGCCGGTGACCAGCAAGCAGGCGCGGGACTTCCTCCGGGTGTTCCTCTCGGGCGCGAGCGCCGAGACGCCGGACAAGCAGAACCGCGTGACCCTCCCGGCTCCGCTGCGCGCCTACGCCGGCCTCGACCGCGACCTCACCGTCATCGGCGCGGGCAACCGCGCCGAGATCTGGGCGCAGGGCGCCTGGGAGACCTACCTGCAGGAGCAGGAGTCCGTGTTCTCCGACACCCAGGAGGAGGTGATCCCCGGCCTGTTCTAGGTCCTGTCGCGCGACTCCCAGCCACTCGGCGCCCGGACGCACCTTCCCCGGTGTCCGGACGCGAGGTGGATGGGGATCGGACGACAGGAACGGGAACGGCGGGACCGCCATGGCAGAGAACACTCCGAAGGACGCTCCGCGCCCGACCGAGGAGCGGCACCTCCCGGTGCTGCTCGAGCGCTGCGTCGAGCTCCTCGCTCCGGCGCTGGAGCGCGACGGGGCGGTCGTCGTCGACGCGACGCTCGGCATGGGCGGGCACTCGCTCGCGCTGCTCGAGCGCTTCCCCGGCCTGCACCTCGTGGGCCTGGACCGCGACCCGGAGGCGCTGCAGCTCGCGGGGGAGCGGCTCTCCGCCCACGCCTCCAGGATCGACCTCGTGCACGCCGTCTACGACGAGCTGCCCGACGTGCTCGACGAGCTGGGCATCGACACGATCGACGGAGCGCTCTTCGACCTCGGCGTCTCCTCGCTCCAGCTCGACGAGACCGAGCGCGGGTTCTCCTACTCCAAGGACGCGCCGCTCGACATGCGGATGGACTCGACCGCCCCGCTCACGGCGGCGAGCATCATCGCCGACTACGACGAGACCGCCCTGCGCCGCATCTTCCACGAGTACGGCGAGGAGCGCCTCGCCGCGCGCTACGCCAAGAAGATCGTGGAGGCCCGTCGCGAGGCTCCGCTGGAGCGCTCCGGCCGTCTCGTCGAGATCATCCAGGCGGCGACCCCGGTCGCGATCCAGCGGAACGGCCACCCCGCCAAGCGCGTCTTCCAGGCGCTGCGGATCGAGGTCAACCAGGAGCTGTCCGTCCTCGAGCGGGCGATCCCCGCCGCGCTGGGCCGGATCAACGAGGGCGGGCGGATCGTCGTCGAGGCGTACCAGTCGCTCGAGGACCGGATCGTCAAGCGCGCGCTCCAGGCCGCGTCCTCCTCCACCGCCCCGGCCGGCCTCCCGATGGAGCTGCCGGAGCACCGACCCGAGTTCCGACTCGTCATCCGCGGAGCCGAGCTCGCCTCCGACGACGAGAAGGCCCGCAACCCCCGAGCGACACCCGTGCGTCTGCGCGCGGCCGAGAGGATCAGGAGCACCGCATGAGCGCCACCGCCGTCATCGACCCCGCCGTCATCGACACCGCCCGCCGAGCACGCCCCGAGGAGGAGGCGCCCCGCCCCCGCATCGAGGCCGTCCCGGCCGGTCAGGCGCAGTCGCGCCCGAAGCTCGTCTACGGGATCGTCGCCGTCGCCGGCCTCTTCGCGATCATCGTCGTCCAGCTCCTGGTGAGCGTCGGCCTCTCGCAGGGGGCCTACCAGATCTCGGCGCTGCAGACCGAGCAGAAGTCGCTCACCCGCAGCAACGCGGAGAAGCAGGACGCCGTCGACACGCTGAGCTCGCCGCAGAACCTCGCCACCGCCGCGCAGGGCCTGGGCATGGTCGCCAATACCGCGCCGGTCTACCTCCGCCTCTCGGACGGCGCCGTGCTGGGCGACCCCTCCTCCGCCGCGTCGAGCGAAGTCGCGGGCACCGCCTCCGCGCCGCTCGTGCCCAACGCCCTCGTCCCGGCTCTCCAGCCCGGCGCGAGCGCGTCCTCCCCGGCTGTCGACGGCGCGGCCGTACCGTTGCAGGGCGAGCTGCCCGCGCCCATCACGCACTGACGCACGGCGTCGCGGTCCGCCTCCGTGCGGGCACCCGCCCCGCGGGGCGCACGACGACCATCCGGACCCGACGAACGGCGGCCCGCCCGCCCGGAGCAAGAAGGACACCGCCGCAGTGAGACACCACCGCTCGAGCAGACGCCGCACGGCCGTCACGTTCGTCATCATCGTCGCCGTCGTCGGACTCTTCATCGGCAAGCTGGTGGACATCCAGATCGTGCGGGCGAACGAGCTCACCGATGCGGCCGCCCAGAACCAGTCGAACAGCGTCGTCACCTACGGCCAGCGCGGCCCCATCGTGGACCGCTCCGGGACGGTGCTCGCGGACACCACCACGCGCTACCGGCTGACGACCTCGCCGAAGAACGTGGCCGAGTTCCCGCGCGAGCTGGGCGAGGACCAGAAGGTCATGGTCAGCGTGCAGCAGGCCGCCTCCGAGATCGGCGCGATCACCGGGCAGTCGGTCGAGCAGATCACCGGAGCGGTGGACGCCGTGCTCGCGAAGGACGCCAAGGCCAACTACCTGATCCTCTCGGAGGGGCTCGACCTCGAGGCCTACCAGAAGCTCGTCGCGCTCGACATCCCGTGGACCTACTTCGAGACCCAGCAGGGACGCAGCTACCCCAACGGCGCGGTGGCCGGCAACCTCGTCGGCTACGTCGGGGCGGACGGAGCGGCCCAGGAGGGCATGGAGTACGCGGAGAACACCTGCCTCGCGGGGCAGAACGGGTCCGAGAGCTACGAGCGCAGCGCCGACTACGTCCGGATCCCGGGCAGCACCGTCTCGGAGACCCCGGCCGTCGACGGCGGGACGCTGAAGCTCACCATCGACTCCGACCTCCAGTACTACTCCCAGCAGGTCCTCTCGCAGCGCGTCGCCGAGGTCGGCGGCAGCTACGGGATCGTCGTGGTGCAGGAGGTCAAGACCGGCAAGCTGCTCGCCGTGGCCGAGACGCCGACCGTCGACCCCAACAACGTCGAGGCGAGCGCCTCCGCCGACCGCAGCTCGCGCGCGTTCCGCGCGCCGTTCGAGCCGGGCTCGACCTTCAAGCCGATGACGGCCGCGATGCTGATCGACCAGGGCCAGGCGGGCCCGACGACCCAGGTCGTCGTCCCGGACTCCTTCGAGAAGGACGGCGCCTCCTTCAGCGACGATTTCGCGCACACCCCGACGAACTACACGCTGACCGGCATCCTCAAGGACTCGTCGAACGTCGGCATCTCGATGCTCGGCTCCCGCCTGTCGGCCCAGACCCGCTACGACTACCTGCAGAAGTTCGGTCTCGGCACGCCCACCACGAGCGGCTTCCCCGGCGAGGAGGGCGGCCTGCTCGCCGACTACCAGGACTGGGACAACCAGACGAACTACACGACGATGTTCGGCCAGGGCGTCTCGGCGACCGCGGTGCAGGTCGCGAGCATCTACCAGACGCTCGGCAACGGCGGAGTGCGGCTCCCGTCGCAGCTGATCGACGGCTGCACCACGGCCGACGGCTCCGTCGTGGACGTCCCCGATGCGACGGGCACCCAGGTGGTGTCGAGCTCGGCCGCGAAGCAGGTCGTCGACATGCTGCAGACGCACTACAACGAGGGCTGGCTGGCGAACGACATCCATGTCGACGGCTACAACATCGCCACCAAGACCGGTACCGCGCAGCAGCCCGACGGGAAGGGCGGCTACTCGAAGAGCTACACCGTCTCGCTCGCCGGGCTCGCGCCGGCGGAGGACCCGGAGTACGTCGTGACGGTCACCATCGCCGATCCGGTTAAGATGAACACGTCCCAGGCGACGGCTCCCGTCTTCCAGCAGGTCATGACCCAGGTGCTCAAGACCAACCGGGTGGAGCCGTCCACGGTGCCGCCCGTCCAGTACCCCACGACGTGGTGAGCCCCGCCGGGACCACGATCCACGCACCAGAACGAGAGAAAGAGCGGGCAGTGCACGACCCTCGCCCGCAGTCCTCCCTCCGCCCCGAGCACCCCGTGCCGCGGAGCCTCTCGCAGCTCGTGGCCGAGTTCTCCCTCGGCCCGGTCCGCGGCCTCGAGGGCGTCGAGGTGAGCGGAGTCACGCTGGACTCGAACCAGGTCGAGTCCGGAGACCTCTACGTCGGTGTCGCAGGACGCCGTGCCCATGGCGCGGCCTTCGCGTCCGCCGCCGCGGCGTCCGGAGCCGTCGCCGTGCTGACCGATCCCGCCGGAGCGGAGCTCGCCGCCGACAGCGGCCTGCCCGTGCTGGTGACCCCCGACCCGCGGGCCGCCCTCGGCGACGTCGCCGCGTGGATCCACCGCACCCGCGAGGACGTCCCGACGCTCTTCGGCGTGACGGGGACCAACGGCAAGACGAGCGTCGTCTACATCCTCGACGCGCTGCTGCGCCGGCTCGGAGTCGTCTCCGGCCTCAGCTCCACCGCCGAGCGCCGGATCGGCGACGTCGCCGTGGTCAGCTCGCTGACCACTCCCGAGGCGAGCGAGCTGCACGGCCTGCTCGCGCGGATGCGCGAGTCCGCCGTCCGCGCGGTCTCCATCGAGGTGTCGGCGCAGGCGATCACGCGGCACCGGATCGACGGCCTCGTCTTCGACGTCGTCGGCTTCACGAACCTCAGCCACGACCACCTCGACGACTACTCCGATCTGCGCGAGTACTTCGAGGCCAAGGCGGACCTCTTCGAGCCGGAGCGCGCACGCCGCGGCGTCGTCACGGTCGACAGCGCCTGGGGGCGCGAGCTCGCCGAGCGCAGCCGCATCCCCGTCGCGACGCTCGCCGGCTCGCCGGTCGTCGGAGTCGCCCCGACGACGCCCGCCGACTGGTCGATGACGGTGCTGGACGCGACGCCCGACAGCACCACCTTCCGCCTGGAGGGGCCCGAGAACCGCTCCGTCGTCGTCACCGTCTCGCTGATCGGCTGGTACATGGCGTCCAACGCGGCGCTGGCGATCGTGATGCTGGTGGAGTCGGGCTTCGACCTGGACGCCGTCGCGCACGCGCTCGAGGACAGCCGTCTCGACGTCTACATCCCGGGCCGCGCCGAGCTCGTCTCGGGGGAGCGCGGACCGCGCGTCTACGTCGACTACGGCCACACCCCCGACGCGTTCCAGAACGCGCTCGAGGCGCTGCGGACCATCACGCCCGGCCGCCTGTTCATGGTGTTCGGGGCGGACGGGGACCGCGACACGACCAAGCGGAGCGATATGGGCGCCATCGCCGCCCGCCTCGCCGACGTCGTGGTCGTCACCGACTTCCACCCGCGCTGGGAGGATCCGGCCGCCATCCGCGCCGCGCTCCTCCAGGGCGCCCGGGCCGCCGTGCCCGACCGGGAGATCCACGAGATCGCCGACCCGCGCGCTGCCGTGCGCGCCGCCGTCGCCCTCGCGCGCGAAGGGGACTCGATCCTCTACGCCGGGCCCGGCCACGAGGACCACCAGGAGATCGCAGGAGTGCACATGCCGTATTCGGCCAGAGACGACGTCCGTCACGCGCTGCGCGAGGCGGGCTGGCTGTAGATGATCGCCCTCACCCTCACCGAGATCGCCGAGGCCGTCTCCGGACGCCTCCACCTGGCCGGCTCGTCCGCCACGGCCGCCACCGTGATCGACGGAGCGACCGAGACCGACTCCCGCGAGATCGCGCCCGGCGGCATCTTCGTCGCCAAGCGCGGCGAGCACACCGACGGCCACCTCTTCGCTCCCGCCGCTCTCGAGCGCGGTGCCGCGCTCCTCATCGTGGAGCGCCCGCTCGACCTCGACGTGCCGCAGGTCCTCGTCGACGACTCCGTGGAGGCGCTCGGCGCGCTGGCGACCGAGGTCGTCCGGCGCGTCCGCGCGAAGGGCGGGCTCACCGTCATCGGCGTCACCGGCTCGAACGGCAAGACGACGACCAAGAACCTCCTCCGCACCGTCCTCGAGCGGGTCGGCGAGACGGTCGCTCCGCGCGGATCCTTCAACAACGAGGTCGGCGCGCCGATCACGATGCTCCAGGTGTCCGAGTCGACGCGCTTCCTCGTCGCCGAGATGGGCGCGAGCGCGGTCGGCGAGATCCGCCGCCTCGTCCGGATGGCCAGGCCCGACGTCGGCGTCGTCCTCGCCGTGGGCCTCGCGCACGCCGGCGAGTTCGGCGGGATCGAGCGCACGCTCGAGGCCAAGACAGAGATGGTCGCCGACCTCACCGCCGACGACGTCGCCGTGCTGAACGCCGACGACGGCCGGGTCGCCTCGATGGCGGGCCGCACCGCCGCCCGGGTCCTCTGGTTCGGCCGCGGCGAGAGCGCGGACGTCCGCGCCGTCGACATCGACGCGACCGCCGACGGCACCCGCTTCGCCATCGAGGTCTCGGCGGGGGAGGGCCGCGAGGCCGCTCGCGCCGAGCTCCTGCTGCGCGTCCTCGGCGAGCACCACGTGATGAACGCCCTCGCGGCGACCGCCGCCGCGCTCTCTGTCGGAGTGGCGCTGCCCGCGATCGTCGAGGCTCTCGCGACCGTCACCCTCGCCGAGCGCGGCCGCATGGAGGTCCTGGGCGGCGAGGACGTCCGCGTCATCAACGACGCGTACAACGCGAGTCCCGACTCCACCGCGGCCGCCCTGCGCACCCTCGCCCAGATCGCGAAGCCCGGGGGGCGCACCGTCGCCGTCCTGGGAGAGATGAGCGAGCTCGGCGAGTGGGCCGACGAGGAGCACGAGCGCGTGGGCCTTCTGGCCGTGCGCCTCAACATCTCCCAGATCGTGGTGGTGGGCCGAGGCGCCCGCCGGATTCACGTCGCGGCCGAGCGCGAGGGGTCGTGGAGCGGCGAGTCCGTCTTCGCGGAGACCTCCGACGAGGCGTTCGACCTCCTCGAGGACTACCTGCGACCCGACGACACCGTGCTGGTCAAGTCGTCCAACTCCGCGGGGCTGCGCTTCCTCGCCGACCGTCTCGGGGAGCGTCACCGATGAGGGCACTCCTCCTGTCCGGCGCGTTCTCCGGAGCCTTCACGCTCCTGATGACGCCCCTGTTCATCCGCCTCTTCCACCGCCTGCAGTGGGGCCAGTTCATCCGCGAGGACGGACCGAAGTCGCACCACGTCAAGCACGGCACGGCGACGATGGGCGGCATCGTCATCATCATCGGCACCGTGGTCGGCTACTTCCTCGGGATGCTGTTCGGCAACCGGGCGATCGCGCCGTCGGCCCTGCTGGTGCTCTTCATGATGGTCGGGCTCGGACTCGTCGGCTTCGTCGACGACTTCCTGAAGACCCGCAACCAGCGCAGCCTCGGCCTCGGCGGCTGGGCGAAGATCGCCGGCCAGGTCATCGTCGCCGCGGCCTTCGCGGTGATCGCGATCATGGTCCGCGACTCCAACGGGCTCACCCCCGCGTCCACCTCGATCTCGTTCATCCGCGACCTGCCGTTCGACTTCGCCTCCCTCGGCTGGATCGGCATCGGCCTGTTCGTGCTGTGGATCTGCATCATCGTCACCAGCACGTCGAACGGCGTGAACGTCGCCGACGGGCTCGACGGACTCGCGACCGGGTCCTCGATCCTCGCGATCGGCTCCTACGTCATCATCGGGTTCTGGCAGTCGAACCAGTGGTGCTTCGACCAGCACCTCAACCCCGAGGTCGTCGACAAGTGCTACCAGGTGAGCGACCCGTTCGACCTGGCCATCATCGCGGCGGCCGTCTCCGGTGCCCTGGTGGGCTTCCTCTGGTGGAACACCTCGCCGGCGCAGATCTTCATGGGCGACACCGGCTCGCTCGGCCTCGGCGGCGCGCTCGCGGCCCTGGCGATCCTCACCCGCACCGAGCTGCTGGTCATCCTCATCGGCGGCCTGTTCGTCATCGTGACCGGCTCGGTCATCCTCCAGCGGATCTACTTCAAGCTGACCCGGGGCAAGCGCATCTTCCTGATGAGCCCGCTCCACCACCACTTCGAGCTCAAGGGCTGGGCCGAGATCACCGTCGTGGTCCGGTTCTGGATCATCGCCGGCATCTTCGTCGCCGCCGGAGTCGGGCTCTTCTACCTGGAATGGCTGTCGCTGGCATGACCGATCCCGCCCGTCCCGACTCCCTCCGCAGCTGGCACTCGGACTGGCGCGGCCTGCGCGTCGCCGTGCTGGGCCTGGGCGTCACCGGGTTCTCGGTGGCCGATACCCTGACCGAGCTCGGCTCCGAGGTGCTGGTCCTCGCCGACCGCGCCGACGAGGAGCGCGAGCGCCTCCTCGAGGTGATCGGCGCCCGCCTGCACCGGGCCGACCGCCTCGACTCCGCTCCGGAGGAGCTGCACGCGTTCGCACCTGAGCTGGTCGTGGTGTCGCCCGGCTTCCGGCCGACGCACCCGATCCTCGTGTGGGCGGCGGAGTCCGGGATCCCCGTATGGGGCGACGTCGAGCTCGCCTGGCGCGTCCGCGACAAGGTCGTGCGCGCCGACGGCACTCCGGCAGACTGGGTGGCCGTCACCGGCACCAACGGGAAGACCACGACCGTCCAGCTCACGGCGACGATGCTCGTGGCCGGCGGCCTCCGCGCCGCCCCCTGCGGCAACATCGGCGTGCCCGTGCTCGACGCGGTCCGCGACCCGCAGGGCTTCGACGTCCTCGTCGTGGAGCTCTCGAGCTACCAGCTGCACTACCTGGGCGCGATCGAGCCAATCGCGAGCGCGTGCCTCAACATCGCCGACGACCACCTCGACTGGCACGGCTCGTTCGACGCCTACCGCGCGGCCAAGGGCAAGGTCTACGCCGGCACCCGCGTCGCCTGCGTGTACAACCGCGCCGACGCGGCGACCGAGCAGATGGTGCTTGACGCCGAGGTGGTGGAGGGCGCCCGGGCGATCGGGTTCGGCCTCGGCGTGCCCGGCCCGAGCGACTTCGGGATCGTCGACGGCATCCTCTGCGACCGCGCCTTCCTCGAGGACCGCCGCACCAGTGCCCTCGAGATCACCACCGTGGACGAGCTCGCCGCACGGAACCTCGCCGCTCCGCACATCGTCCAGAACGTGCTCGCCGCGGCAGCGCTCTCCCGAGCGTGCGGGATCGAGGTCACGGCCGTCCGCACCGCGCTGGCGTCCTTCGAGCTCGACGCCCACCGCATCCAGGTCGTCGCCGAGCACGACGGGGTGACCTGGGTGAACGACTCCAAGGCCACGAACCCGCACGCCGCCGACGCCTCGCTGCGCGCGTACCCGTCGGTCGTCTGGGTCGTCGGCGGCCTGCTCAAGGGCGTCGACGTGGACGCCCTCGTGGCCGCGCACGTCGGCCGCCTGCGGGGCGCCGTGGTGATCGGCGCCGACCGCTCGGCGCTGCTCGCGGCATTCCGACGACACGCGCCCGCCCTCCCCGTGAGCGAGGCGGTGCCGGACGACACTGGTGCGGTGATGCAGGCGGCCGTCGAGGCGGCCGCGACGCTCGCCCGCTCGGGGGACGTCGTCCTGCTCGCACCCGCCGCGGCCTCGATGGACCAGTTCCTCGACTACGCGGCTCGGGGCCGCTCCTTCGCGGCCGCCGTGGCGACACACCTGGGAGGGGGAGCCGATGACCGCTCCGACGACGAGCCGCCCCGCGGGCCGCTCGCGCACTGAGCCGCGCGGGAAGGACCGGAGCGGGGCCCGCTCCGCGCGGATCGTCCTCTCGAAGGTCTTCGCCTCCCACTCGCCGAACTTCTACCTCCTCTTCGGAACCACGCTCTTCCTGGTGCTGTTCGGACTGACGATGGTGCTCTCCTCCTCGTCGGTCACCTCCTACGTGTCGAGCGACGACTCCTTCGGGGGCTTCCTGCGCCAGGGCGGGTTCGCCCTCCTCGGGATCCCGATGATGCTGGTGGTCTCGCGGCTGCCCCTCGGCGTGTGGAAGCGCGTGACGCCGATCCTGCTCATCGCCGGCTGCGTCCTCCAGTGCCTCGTGCTCTTCACGCCGCTCGGCGACTCCGTCGGCGGGAACCGCAACTGGATCCGCCTCGGCGCCTTCAGCATGCAGCCCTCCGAGATCATCAAGCTCGCGCTCGCCCTCTGGCTGGGGCTCCTGCTCGCCCGCCGCTACCGGTCGCCGAAGGACTGGAAGGACGCGCTCATCCCCGTCCTGATCGTCGGCGGCGCAGCGATCGGACTGGTCCTCATCGGAGGCGACCTGGGCACGGTCGTGATCATGGCGGGCATCGTCCTCGCCGCGCTCTTTTACGCGAACGTCCAGATGAAGGTCCTCGTGCCGATCGTGGTGGTCGGCGCGATCGGAGCGGTGCTGTTCGCCGTCTCCAGCGACAACCGCCTCACCCGGATCATGTCCTTCCTCGGCGACTGCTCCAACGTCGAGGAGTACCAGAACTCGTGCTGGCAGCCGGTGCACGGCACCTGGGCGATGGCCTCCGGCGGGATCTTCGGCGTGGGCCTCGGCAACTCCAAGGCCAAGTGGTCCTGGCTGCCCGCCGCAGACAACGACTACATCTTCGCCATCATCGGCGAGGAGCTCGGGCTGATCGGAGCGATCGTCGTCCTGGCGCTGTTCGTGGTCCTCGCGGTCGCCTTCTTCCGCGTCATCCACGCGTCCTCCGATCCGTTCGTGCGGATCAGCACCGGCGCGATCATGGTCTGGCTGATCGGCCAGGCGTTCGTCAACATCGGCGTCGTCCTGGGGGTGCTCCCGGTGCTGGGGGTCCCGCTGCCGCTGATCTCCTCCGGAGGCACCGCCCTGCTCAGCTCGCTCCTCGCCATCGGCGTCGTCCTCTCCTTCGCCCGCACCCAGACCGCGCCCCTGCCCGGCGCTGGCGTGCTGCGCCGCAGGAAGGCGGCGGCGGAGTGACCCGCTACCTGCTCGCCGGCGGCGGCACCGCCGGCCACGTCAATCCGCTGCTCGCGACGGCCGATGAGATCCGCAGGCGGAACCCGGACGACGAGGTGCTCGTGCTCGGCACCGCCGAGGGGCTCGAGGCCCGCCTCGTCCCCCTCCGCGGCTACGAGCTCTCGGTGATCCCGCGGCTGCCGTTCCCGCGCCGTCCGAACGCGGCGGCGCTGCGGTTCCCCGGAGCCTTCCGTGCGACCATCGCCGGCATCGTCCGGACGATCCGCGACCGGCGGATCGACGCGGTGGTCGGCTTCGGCGGGTACGCGGCAGCACCCGCCTACCTGGCGGCGCGCCGCGCCGGCGTCCCCTTCACCGTCCACGAGGCCAACGCGCGCCCCGGGCTCGCCAACCGTCTCGGCGCGCGCGCGACCCGCTCGGTCGGCGTGGCCTTCGAGGGCACGCCCCTGCCGCACGCGCGGGTCGTCGGCATGCCGCTGCGCCGCGAGATCGCCGAGCTCGACCGGGCCGCGCGCCGCGACGAGGCGATGGCGGCGCTGGGCCTCGACCCGTCCCGGCAGACACTCCTGGTGACCGGCGGCTCCCTCGGCGCTCGACGGATCAACGCGACGGTGCACGCCGCCGCCCGGGATCTCGTCGCCACCGGCTTCCAGGTCCTCCACATCACGGGCGACCGTGCCGAGATCACGGACCCGGGGGTGGCCGGCTACCACCTCCTCGCCTACTGCGACCGGATGGACCTCGCGCTGTCCGCCGCGGACGTGGCCGTCTCCCGCGCGGGGGCGGCGACCGTCAGCGAGCTGACAGCCCTCGGCCTGCCCGCGGTCTACGTCCCGTACCCGGTCGGCAACGGCGAGCAGCGCTACAACGCGCGCGGCGTCGTCGACGCCGGGGGAGCGGTCCTCGTCGAGGACGCCGCCTTCCTCCCCGGCTGGGTCCAGCGGGAGCTCGTACCGCTCCTGGGCGACACCGCCCGTCGCGACGAGATGGCGCGCCGGGCTGCCCGCGTGGGAGTCCGCGACGGCTCCGGGCGGCTCGTCGACCTGATCGAGTCGACCCTCTCCGCTCCGCGCTGAGCCCGCTCCGCGCGGCTCGTGAGAGCACTCCCGCCCACCGTCTACACTGATCCGGCGCACCGCGGGAGGCCCCTCCCGCCCGCCGCGACCCACCCGAAAGCGAGAGCCCCGTGATCAAGCCCGACCTCGGCATCACCGTCCCCGACGAGCTCGGCTCGGTCCACTTCATCGGCATCGGCGGCTCCGGGATGAGCGGGATCGCCCGGCTGTTCCACCACGCCGGGCACCGGGTCACCGGGTCCGACGTCCGCGAGTCCCACCCCATCGAGCAGCTGCGGGAGCTCGGCGTCCCGGTCGCCATCGGCCACGACGCGGCGAACCTCGGGGACGCCGAGGCGGTCGTCGTCACCTCCGCCCTGTGGCCCGACAATCCCGAGTACCTACTCGCGAAGGAGCGCGGCCTGCCCGTGCTGCACCGCTCGCAGGCCCTCGCCTGGCTGGTGCGCGGCAGGCGCCTGGTCGCGGTGGCCGGAGCGCACGGCAAGACCACGTCGACCGGCATGATCGTCACCGGCCTGCTCGGCGTCGACGCCGACCCCAGCTTCGTCAACGGCGGCATCATCGAGAGCCTCGGCACCTCCTCCGCCGCCGGCTCCGGCGAGGTCTTCGTCGTCGAGGCCGACGAGTCGGACGGCAGCTTCCTCCTCTACGACACCGCGGTCGCCCTCATCACGAACGTCGACCCGGACCACCTCGACCACTACGGATCGCTGGAGGCGTTCGAGGAGGCCTTCGTCACCTTCGCCTCCTCCGCGAGCGAGCTCGTCGTCATCTCCTCCGACGACCCCGGCGCCGTCCGCGTCACCGAGCGGCTGGTCGGCGGACGGGTGCTGACCTTCGGCGAGGCCGAGGGGGCGGACGTCCGCGTCGTCGACCTCGACCTCGTCGGCCCCGTCGGCTTCTCGGTCGAGTACGAGGGCAGGCGCTACTCGGCCCGCCTCCGCATCCCCGGCCGGCACAACGCGATCAACGCGGCCGGCGCGTTCGCAGTGCTGGTGGGCCTGGGCT
This sequence comes from Rathayibacter sp. AY1C9, assembly GCF_002932315.1. Lineage (NCBI taxonomy): Bacteria > Bacillati > Actinomycetota > Actinomycetes > Micrococcales > Microbacteriaceae > Rathayibacter > Rathayibacter sp. AY1C9. The sequence goes on along the minus strand of NZ_PSVZ01000011.1, from coordinate 10,791 downwards.
TCGATCCGGCCGCCTCGCTCGAGGCCGTGTCGGCGTTCGGAGGCACGGAGCGCCGCTTCGAGCTGCACGGAGCGGTCCGCGGAGTCAGCGTCTACGACGACTACGCCCACCACCCCACCGAGGTGGCCGCCGCCCTCTCCGCCGCGCGCACCGTGGTCGGCGAGGGCCGCATCATCGCCGTGCACCAGCCGCACCTCTACAGCCGCACCCGCCTCTTCGCCCGCGAGTTCGCCGAGACGCTCGAGCGCTACGCCGACGAGACGATCGTCCTCGACGTCTACGGGGCGCGCGAGGATCCGGAGCCCGGAGTGACCGGAGCGCTGGTCAGCGAGAAGTTCGCCGACCCGTCGCACGTCTCGTTCGTCCCGGACTGGGCGGAGGCGGCCCGCCTCACGGCCGGCATCGCGCGCGAGGGCGACTTCGTCATCACCCTCGGCTGCGGCGACGTCTACCGGATCATCCCGCAGGTGCTCGAGTCGCTCGGCGCGAGCGAGGCCGCGCCGGTCGCACGATGACCGCGGTCCTCGCGCCCGAAGCGGGGGAGCGGCCGTGAAGCGGCCCGACGGCGGACGCCCTCCGGCGCCCGGTCGGAGCGTCCCCGCGCGCGGCGGCGAGCCGGAGCCGGACACCGAGCCGATCCGGATCGTCACCGCGATCCGCGTGGACCCGGAGCCGGCCGAGCGCACTCCGTCGCGCGCGGGCGCGGTCCGCCGCACCCTCTCGGGCCTGCGCCTGCCCGGTGCCGAGAACCGGGCCGTCTCCCGGGCCGCCCGCGAGCGGAGGCGCTACGAGCGGGGGGAGGTCCGCCGCTTCACGAAGCGCGCGCGTCGGCGCCGCCTGATCGCCCTGGTCGTGGCCGGATCGCTCGTCGCCCTCGCCCTCATCGTCGGAGTCGCGGCCTTCTCGCCGCTCATGGCCGTGCGCACGATCGAGATCTCGGGCACCCAGCGCGTCGACGCCGCCGCCCTGCAGAGCGAGCTCGACGACCAGCTCGGCGTCCCGCTCACCCTGGTGGACCGGGACGAGGTCGGCCGCGTGCTGGGCGCGTCCCCGCTCATCCAGAGCTACTCGGTGCAGACCCGGCCGCCGAGCACCCTCGTGGTGTCGATCGTCGAGCGCACGCCCCTCGGCGTGATCGCGGCGGGGGGCCGCTTCGAGCTCGTGGACGCGGCCGGAGTCGTCATCGAGACGGCGGACTCGGCGCAGCCCGGCTACCCGGTCCTCACCACCGCGTCCGGCGACGCCTCGGGAGCCGGCTTCCGCGCGACCGCGCGGGTGCTGCGCTCCCTGCCCGCGTCGCTCGCTCCGCAGGTGACGGCCGCCACGGCCACGACCGGCGACGACGTCTCGCTCACCCTGCAGAACGGCACGGAAGTCGTCTGGGGCGGGTCGGACGAGTCGGCGCTCAAGGCCGTCGTGCTCGAGAAGCTGATGGCCGCGACCGACCCCGCCGTCGTCGGCACTTACGACGTGTCCTCGCCCCAGGCCGCCGTCGTGGCGCCCCGGCCCTGACCGGCGACGGATCCGCGCGTTCTTTCGAGCGTTGCGGGCGTGTCTGCTGGGAGCGCGACCGGACTCCGCCTACCGTCGGAGCCGAACCCCAAATGCATACTCAGCATAACTTTAAGCCTCAACTACAGGTTTAAGGTTCAGCCCGGAGGCCGGAGACGTGACTTCAAACCAGAACTACCTCGCCGTGATCAAGGTCGTCGGCATCGGCGGTGGTGGCGTCAACGCCGTCAACCGCATGATCGAGCTCGGCCTGCGCGGTGTCGAATTCATCGCGATCAACACGGACGCCCAGGCGCTCCTGCTCAGCGACGCCGACGTCAAGCTCGACGTGGGCCGCGAGCTGACCCGCGGACTCGGTGCCGGCGCCGACCCCGAGGTCGGCCGCCGCGCCGCCGAGGACCACGCCGAGGAGATCGAGGAGGTCCTCGCGGGGGCCGACATGGTCTTCGTCACCGCGGGCGAGGGCGGCGGCACCGGCACCGGCGGCGCGCCCGTCGTCGCGCGGATCGCCAAGTCGATCGGCGCCCTCACCATCGGCGTCGTGACCAAGCCCTTCGGGTTCGAGGGACGCCGTCGGCAGACGCAGGCCGAGGCCGGCGTCGCGACGCTGAAGAACGAGGTCGACACGCTCATCGTCGTCCCGAACGACCGCCTGCTCGAGATCAGCGACCGCGGCATCTCGATGCTCGAGGCCTTCGCGACCGCCGACCAGGTGCTCCTCGCCGGCGTCCAGGGCATCACCGACCTGATCACCACGCCCGGCCTGATCAACCTCGACTTCGCCGACGTGAAGTCGGTCATGCAGGGCGCGGGCTCGGCGCTGATGGGCATCGGCTCGTCGCGCGGCGCCGATCGCGCGATCAAGGCGGCCGAGCTGGCCGTCGCCTCACCGCTGCTCGAGGCCAGCATCGACGGCGCGCACGGCGTGCTCCTCTCGATCCAGGGCGGCTCGAACCTCGGCATCTTCGAGATCAACGACGCGGCGCGCCTCGTCCAGGAGGCGGTGCACGCCGAGGCGAACATCATCTTCGGTGCCGTGATCGACGACACGCTCGGCGACGAGGTGCGCGTCACCGTCATCGCCGCGGGCTTCGACGGCGGAGAGCCGGGCGGGACCGCTCAGGCCGCGATCGCCCAGCCGCGCCAGCAGCAGAGCTCGGCGGGCGAGTCGGCCGCCGAGCCCGTCCCGGCTCCCGCCGCCGCCCCTGCGGCCGGCTCGATCTGGTCGAGCACCCCCGTCGCCGCCCCGGCCCCTGTCGCCGACCCGTCCTTCGACGACGACGACAGCGACCTGGACATCCCCGACTTCCTCAAGTAGTCGTGCCGGATCCGGAGCTGGCCGCGCGCTGGGCCGAGGTCTCCGAGCGGGTCGCCGACGCGACCCGCTCGGCCGGTCGCGAGGCGTCCTCGGTCACGACCATCGTGGTGACCAAGTTCCACCCCGTGTCGCTGCTCCGCGACCTCCTCGAGCTGGGCGTCGTCGACTTCGGCGAGAACCGGCACCAGGAGGCGCAGGAGAAGTCGGCCGAGCTGGCGGGGACCGCTGCGCGCTGGCACTTCATCGGGCAGCTCCAGAGCAAGAAGGCGCGCCAGGTGCGCCGCTACGCCGACGCGGTCCACTCCGTCGACCGGCTCGCGCTCGTCCCGCTGCTGGAGGCGGGGGAGGAGCCGCTCGACGTGTTCCTGCAGGTCAACCTCACCGAGGATCCCGACCGCGGGGGAGCGTCGCCCGCCGACGTCGAGCCCCTCGCCGAGGCTCTCGCCGGGGCGCCCGGCCTCACGCTGCGCGGCGTGATGGCGGTCGCTCCGCTGGACGAGGAGCCCCGTCCGGCTTTCGCCCGGCTCCGGTCGATCTCCGACCGCGTGCGCGCCGTCGAGCCCTCCGCCACGGCGATCTCGGCGGGCATGTCGAACGACTTCGCCGAGGCGATCGCGGAGGGTGCGACACACCTGCGAATCGGATCGGCAATCACCGGAGAACGCCCCGCCCGCACCTAACCTCGTGGTGACCCACCTGTGGGAGCACACACGACACGGAGGACACCCCATGGCCAACCCGCTGAAGAAGACGATGGTCTACCTCGGACTCGCCGACGAAGAGGTCGAGTACGAGCGCGCAGAGCCCGTCGAGGCGGCCCCGGCGACGGCCCACCGCGCACCGGTCTCCCCGGTGCAGCCCGTCCCTCCCGTCGAGCCGGTGCAGCAGCCCCGCGCGACGGTCACCCCGCTCCGCAAGCCCACCCCCCAGACCCCGAAGGCGACGGCACCCGCCGAGATGAACGAGATCCTCACCGTCCACCCGAAGCAGTACCGCGACGCGCAGGTCATCGCGGAGAACTTCCGCGACGGCATCCCCGTGATCATCAACCTCTCGCAGATGAGCGATGCGGACGCCCGCCGCCTCATCGACTTCGCGAGCGGACTCTCGCAGGGCCTCTACGGCCGCATCGAGCGCGTGACGAGCAAGGTCTTCCTGCTCTCGCCGTCGCACATCACCGTCGCCGGCGACTCCGCCTCCGCCGAGAGCGACGCCGACGCGTCGTTCTTCGCGAAGTCCTGATCCCGGGGAGCCCTGGCCCCCGGTGACCTCCGTCGTCTCGCTCCTCGGGAGCGTCCTGTACTTCGTGCTGCTGCTCTACTTCTTCGCGATGTGGGCGCGGTTCGTGCTCGACCTCGTCCGCGTGATCCGACGCGACTGGCGCCCCCGCGGTGCCGGCCTCGTCGCCGCGGAGGGCGTCTACACCGTCACGGACCCGCCGATCGGCTTCTTCCGACGCCTGATCAAGCCGGTCTCGATCGGTCCGATCGCGCTCGATTTCGGCTGGAGCCTCACCATGCTCTGCGTCATCGTGGGCATGTACATCGCCACGTGGCTCCAGCGCGCCTGACCGTCCCTGTATCGTTGGCACGTCCGGACGTTCCCCGCGGTGTCAGCACTGCGCCGTGCGCCTGAAGTTGCTAGCTTTAGTCGCGCGTTGTTAAACGTGTACCTACTTGAAATCGAAGGTGGAAAGCCATGGCGCTCACTCCCGAAGACGTTGTCAACAAGCGGTTCCAGCCGACCAAGTTCCGTGAGGGATACGACCAGGACGAGGTCGACGACTTCCTCGACGAGGTCGTCGTGGAGCTCCGCCGCCTGAACCAGGAGAACGAGGAGCTTCGTCAGCGCCTCTCCTCCGGCGACAGCCGCCCCTCGGACGCCCGAGTCTCCGACGCCCCGCGCGAGAGCACTCCTGCTCCCGCCCCGGTGGTCGACGAGGCACCCGAGCCGGAGCCGCAGCCCGAGCCCGAGCCCACCCCGGCTCCCGCACCGGTCGTCGCTCCCGTCAGCTCCTCGCAGTCGGCTCCGGTCGACGAGGCCGAGAGCTCCAGCGGACTCCTGCAGCTCGCCCGCCGCCTCCACGAGGAGCACGTGCGCGAGGGTGCCGAGAAGCGCGACGCTCTCGTCGCCGAGGGCCGTGCCACGGCCGCCCGCATCGTCGCCGAGGCCGAGGCCAAGCAGCGCCAGCAGGTCGCGAAGCTCGAGGAGGAGCGCGCGACGGTCGAGCACCGCATCGACGAGCTCCGCACCTTCGAGCGCGAGTACCGCCAGAAGCTGAAGAGCTACATCGAGGGCCAGCTCCGCGACCTCGACACCCAGCCGGCGTCGACGGAGTCCTCGCTGTCGGGCTTTGGGGCGTAGTCCCGCCGCAGCGGACGTCAGGCCGAGGGTGCTCGTCACCCTCGGCCTCGTCGCGCTCGCGGTCTTCGCGATCGATCAGACCGCGAAGTTCCTGGTCACGACGAACCTGACCCTGGGCGAGGACGTCCACGTCCTCGGCGACGTCCTGATCCTGCACTACGTGAAGAACCCGGGTGCCGCCTTCTCCCTCGCGAGCGGGTCGACCTGGATCTTCTCGATCATCGCGGCGTGCGTCGTCGTCGCCGTGATCTGGTTCTCGCGCCGGATCCGCTCCACCGCGTGGGGCGTCTTCTTCGGCCTGCTGCTCGGCGGCACCCTCGGCAACCTCTTCGACCGGCTGTTCCGAGAGCCCTCCTTCGGGCTCGGACACGTCGTCGACTTCCTCTTCACGCCGTGGCTGCTCCCGGCGATCTACAACGTCGCCGACATCGCGATCTGCACGGCGATGGCGCTGTTCGTCCTCCTGAGCGTGCGGGGCGTCGGCCTCGACGGCACCCGCGAGCGCGCGGGCCGCGACGAGCAGGAGCAGGTCGTCTCCGAGGACGGCGCTCCCGCCGCCCCCGGAGCGGGCGCCCCCGCAGCGGCCTCCTCCGTCGAGGAGGCGGCCCGCGACGCCGACCGCCCCGGCGGACGCTGATGGCGCAGTCCCGAGAGCTGCCGGTCCCGGACGGGCTCGACGGCCTCCGCGTGGACGCGGCCGTCGCGAAGCTGCTCGGCTTCTCGCGCACCTTCGCGGCCGAGGTCGCCGAGGCGGGCGGAGTGAGCGCCGACGGACGGGTCCTCGACAAGAGCGACCGCGTGCGCGCCGGCACCTGGCTGAGCGTCGAGTGGAGCCCGCGCGAGGAGCCGCGGATCGTGCCGATGGCGGTCCCCGGCCTCGGCATCGTGCACGACGACGACGACATCGTGGTGATCGACAAGCCCGTCGGAGTGGCCGCGCACCCCGCCGTGGGCTGGGAGGGACCGACGGTGCTCGGCGCCCTCGCCGCCGCGGGCTTCACCGTGTCGACCTCCGGTGCGGCCGAGCGCGCGGGCATCGTGCACCGGCTCGACGCCGGCACGAGCGGCCTCATGGTCGTCGCGAAGTCCGAGCGCGCCTACACGCACCTCAAGCGCGCGTTCCACGACCGCACGGTCGAGAAGGTCTACCACGCGGTCGTGCAGGGCCACCCCGACCCGCTCGCCGGGACGATCGACGCCCCGCTCGGCCGCCACCCGTCCTCGGACTGGAAGTTCGCGGTCCGCGCCGACGGCAAGCCCTCGGTGACCCACTACGAGACGATCGAGGCCTTCCCGTTCGCCTCCCTCCTCGAGATCCACCTCGAGACCGGCCGCACCCACCAGATCCGCGTGCACATGGCCGCCCAGCGCCACCCGTGCGTCGGCGACGCCATGTACGGCGCCGATCCGACCCTCTCGAAGCGGCTCGGCCTCACCCGCCAGTGGCTCGACGCGGTCCGGCTCGGCTTCACCCACCCGGGCTCGGGGGAGTGGGTGCAGTTCGAGGCGTCCTACCCCGACGACCTGGTGCACGCCCTCGAGGTGCTGCGCGGGGAGTGATCCGCGCTCTCCCGGCCGGACCCGCGTCCGGCGCGGTTAGACTTCTTCCCGCCGTGTCCACGGGCCCTCCCGGGTCGCCGGCCATTCCTCCCCTGCCCGCAGTCCGCCGGAGGCGCATCCTTGCCGAGTAACGATTCCTTCGTCCACCTCCACGTGCACAGCGAGTACTCGATGCTCGACGGTGCAGCGCGGGTGAAGCCGCTGATCGACGCGGCGGTCGAGGAGGGCATGCCGGCCATCGCCGTGACCGACCACGGGAACGTGTTCGGCGCCTTCGACTTCTGGCGCACCGCGACGGCGGCGGGGATCAAGCCGATCATCGGCACCGAGGCCTACCTCACCCCGGGGACGCACCGCTCCGACAAGACCCGCATCCGCTGGGGTGACGGCGGAGGGGACGACGTGTCCGGCTCCGGCGCGTACACCCACATGACGCTGCTCAGCTCGACCACGACGGGCATGCACAACCTCTTCCGCCTCTCCTCGCGCGCGTCGATCGAGGGCTACTACTTCAAGCCGCGCATGGACCGCGAGATCCTCTCGCAGTACTCCGAGGGCCTGATCGGCACCACGGGCTGCCCGAGCGGCGAGGTCCAGACGCGCCTGCGCCTCGGCCAGTACAAGGAGGCCCGCCAGGCGGCCGCCGACTACCGCGACATCTTCGGCAAGGAGAACTTCTTCGCCGAGATCATGGATCACGGCCTCGACATCGAGCGGCGGGTGATCGGCGACGTCATCCGGCTCGCGAAGGACCTCGACCTCCCGCTGGTCGCCACCAACGACCTGCACTACACGCACGCGCACGACGCGACCTCGCACGCGGCGCTGCTCTGCGTGCAGTCCGGGACCACCCTCGACGACCCCAAGCGCTTCAAGTTCGACGCGGACGAGTTCTACCTCAAGTCGCCGCGCGAGATGCGCCAGGTCTTCCGCGACCACCCCGAGGCCTGCGACAACACGCTCCTCATCGCGGAGCGCTGCGACGTCCAGTTCGACACCTCGGCGAACTACATGCCGCGCTTCCCGGTGCCGGAGGGCGAGACCGAGGACACCTGGTTCGTGAAGGAGGTCGAGGCCGGACTGCGCGAGCGCTACCCGGACGGCATCTCCCAGGAAGTGCGCGACCGGGCGGACTACGAGACCCGCGTCATCCTGCAGATGGGCTTCCCCGGCTACTTCCTCGTCGTCGCCGACTTCATCAACTGGTCCAAGCGCAACGGGATCCGCGTCGGTCCCGGCCGCGGCTCCGGTGCCGGCTCGATGGCGGCCTACGCGATGAAGATCACCGACCTCGATCCGCTGCGCCACGGCCTGATCTTCGAGCGCTTCCTCAACCCCGACCGCGTGTCCATGCCCGACTTCGACGTCGACTTCGACGACCGTCGCCGCGGCGAGGTCATCCGCTACGTCACCGAGAAGTACGGCGACGAGCGCGTCGCGCAGATCGTCACCTACGGCACCATCAAGGCGAAGCAGGCTCTCAAGGACGCCTCGCGCGTCCTCGGCTTCCCGTTCGGGATGGGCGAGAAGCTGACGAAGGCCATGCCGCCCGCGATCATGGGCAAGGACATCCCGCTCAGCGGCATCAACGACCCCGCCCACGCGCGCTACAAGGAAGCGCTCGACGTGCGCAACGTCATCGCCGAGGACCCGCAGGCCAAGCTGGTCTTCGACACCGCGCTCGGGCTCGAGAACCTCAAGCGCCAGTGGGGCGTGCACGCGGCCGGCGTCATCATGTCCAGCGATCCGCTGCTGGACATCATCCCGATCATGAAGCGGGAGCAGGACGGCCAGATCGTCACGCAGTTCGACTACCCCGCGTGCGAGTCGCTCGGGCTGATCAAGATGGACTTCCTGGGGCTGCGGAACCTCACGATCATCGACGACGCCCTCGACAACATTCGCGCCAACCGCGGACAGGACCTCGTGCTCGAGGACCTCGAGCTCGACGACCAGGCCGCCTACGACCTCCTCGCCCGCGGCGACACGCTCGGCGTGTTCCAGCTCGACGGCGGCCCGATGCGCGGCCTTCTCCGACTGATGAAGCCCGACAACTTCGAGGACATCTCCGCAGTCCTCGCGCTCTACCGGCCGGGCCCGATGGGCGCCGACTCCCACACCAACTACGCGCTGCGGAAGAACGGCGTGCAGGAGATCACCCCGATCCACCCGGAGCTCGAGGAGCCGCTCTCGGAGGTGCTCGGAGGGACCTACGGCCTGATCGTGTACCAGGAGCAGGTCATGTCGATCGCGCAGAAGCTAGCGGGCTTCACGCTCGCGCAGGCCGACCTGCTGCGGCGCGCGATGGGCAAGAAGAAGAAGTCCGAGCTGGACAAGCAGTTCGAGGGCTTCTCGGGCGGCATGATCGCCAACGGCTACTCGATGGAGGCCGTCAAGACCCTCTGGGACATCCTGCTGCCCTTCTCCGACTACGCCTTCAACAAGGCGCACTCGGCGGCGTACGGCGTCGTCTCCTACTGGACGGCGTACCTCAAGGCGCACTACCCCGCGGAGTACATGGCCGCGCTGCTCACCAGCGTCGGCGACTCCAAGGACAAGATGGCCGCCTACCTCAACGAGTGCCGGCGGATGGGGATCAAGGTGCTCCCGCCGGACGTCAACGAGTCGATCGGCTTCTTCACCGCAGTCGGCACCGACATCCGCTTCGGCCTCGGCGCCGTCCGCAACGTCGGCATGAACGTCGTCGAGGGCATCCGGGCCGCCCGCGAGGAGAAGGGGCGCTTCGAGACGTTCCACGACTTCCTCCGCAAGGTGCCGCTGCAGGTGACCAACAAGCGCACCATCGAGTCGCTCATCAAGGCCGGCGCCTTCGACTCGCTCGGCTCGACCCGCCGCGCCCTGGTCGAGGTGCACGAGGACGCCGTCGAGGCGGCGGTGGGGGAGAAGCGCAACGAGGCGAACGGCCAGGTCGGCTTCGACTTCGACAGCCTCTGGGACGAGCCGCAGGCCGCGATCCAGGTGCCCGAGCGGCCCGAATGGGCCAAGCGCGACAAGCTCGCCTTCGAGCGCGACATGCTCGGGCTCTACGTGTCCGACCATCCGCTCGCCGGACTCGAGACCGAGCTCGCCAAGCACTACAGCACCACGATCGCCGACCTGCTGATCTCGGAGACGATCGCCGACGGCGAGACCGTGGTCGTCGCGGGCCTCGTCACGAGCGTCCAGCACCGCATGGCCAAGGCCTCCGGCAACCAGTACGGGATGATCCAGGTCGAGGACTTCGGCGGCGAGATCACCTGCATGTTCATGGGGAAGGCGTACCAGGAGTTCGCCCCGGCGCTCACGAACGACTCCATCGTCGTCGTCAGAGGCCGCGTCAGCATGCGCGACGACGGGATGAATCTGCACGCGTTCAGCCTGTTCGCGCCCGAGATGAGCCAGGACGGCGACTCGGGACCGCTCACCGTCTCGATGCCCGAGTCGCGCGCGACCACCGACACGGTCTCGCAGCTCAGCGACGTGCTCATCCGCCACTCCGGCCAGACCGAGGTGCGCCTGAAGCTCATCAAGGGCGACACGGCCCGCGTGTTCGAGGTGCCGTTCCCCGTGCGCATCACCCCGGACCTCTTCGGCGAGCTGAAGAGCCTGCTGGGGCCGAACTGTCTGTATTGAATTCCGAGCCGGTCCCTGCCCGGCTCGGCGCGGTCGGCTGGGGAGGGTGGCCGGGTCGGTGAGAGCGTCGTGAGTCCGGCTACGACGATCCGCTGACACGCGGATCGCCGGTTCGCGGTGTCTGTGGCGAGCCGGTCCCTGCCCGGCTCGGCGCGGTCGGCTGGGCAGGGTGGCCGGGTTCTCAAGAGCGTCGTGCGTACGGCTACGGCGATCCGCTCGAACGCGGATCGCCGGTTCGCCTCGGAGGGTCGGGCGAGAGGGTGGCGGATCGGAGTGCGAGCCTGCGGCCGCCGGTGTCCTCCTGGTGGTCGAGGAGCGCCTCCGCGCCGCGTTCTCGGACGTCGGCGATCAGCTCGGCGACGACGGGCCCGACGGAGGCGGACGTGCCCGGATTGCGGGGCATG
>NZ_PSVZ01000056.1:0-2138 GCF_002932315.1 Rathayibacter sp. AY1C9 | reverse complement strand
GTTGAGCGCCAGCTGCTCGAGCTGCGCGTCGTCCATCCCCCGCCCCGCCCAGCGCCGAGCTGCACATCCACCTCGAGGGCACGATCGAGCCCGAGCACATCGTCGAGATGGCGCGCCGCAACGGGGTCGCCCTGCCCACCGAGGATCTCGACGCCCTCCGCGCGCGGTACTCCTTCACCGACCTCGCGTCGTTCCTGGAGCTGCACTACTCGAACCTCACCGTGCTGAAGACGGAGCGGGACTTCTTCGAGCTCGCGACCGGCTACCTCGACCGGGCGCAGAAGGCGAACGTCCGCCGCGCCGAGATCTTCTTCGACCCGCAGACGCACCTCGGCAACGGCGTCGCGCTCGGCACCGTGATGAGCGGGATCACCCGTGCGCTCGGTCGGAGCGAGGAGACCCACGGGGTCTCGACGGACCTGATCATGTGCTTCCTCCGCGACCTGGGCGCCGACGCGGCCGACGAGATGCTGACGGCGATCCTCCCCTGGCGCGAGCACATCATCGGCGTCGGGCTCGACTCGAACGAGGTGGGCTTCGGCCCGGAGCTGTTCGTCGACGTCTACGCGCGCGCCGCGGCGGACGGACTGCGCCTGGTCGCGCACGCCGGCGAGGAGGCCGGGCCCGAGACGGTCGCGGCCACCGTCGAGCTGCTGAAGGTCGAGCGGATCGACCACGGGATCCGCGCGATGGAGGACCCGGAGGTCGTCGCGATGCTCCGCGAGCGCCGCATCCCGGTGACGGTGTGCCCGCTGTCGAACGTCGCCCTGCGCGCGGTGGACACGATGGCCGACCACCCGCTGCCCGCGATGCTCCGCGAGGGACTCGTCGTGACGGTCTCGAGCGACGATCCGCCCTACTTCGGCGGCTACGTGGATGAGAACTACCGCGCCCTGGTCGAGGAGCTGGGGATGGACGACGCGCAGCTCGAGCAGCTGGCGCTCAACTCCTTCGACGCGGCGTTCATCACGGAGGAGGACCGCGAGCGCTGGCAGGCGGAGGTGCGCGAGCACTTCGCGCGGTGAGCGCGTCACTGCCCGGAGAACGATCGTTCCCACCCTCCCCGCGCGCTGAGCCCTCGTTCCGCGGTCGCACGCCTCCGCGCCCGCCCTACGCTGGCCGGATGACCCGATCCGACGGCACACGATGAGCTGGGTGCTCCTCACCGGCGCGATCCTCACCGAGGTGACGGCGTCGCTCGCCCTCCAGGCCGCCATCGAGTCGCCGGGCTGGTACGCCCTCGTGGTGGCGGGCTACCTGGCGGCGTTCGTCCTCCTCAGCCGGGTGCTCAAGGCCGGCATGCCGATCGGAGTCGCGTACGGCGTGTGGGGCGCGTGCGGCGTCGCGCTGACGGCGGTCCTCGCGGCCGTGCTCTTCGGTCAGCCGCTGACGGGCGTGATGACGATCGGGCTGGTGCTGATCATCGCGGGCGTGCTGATGGTCGAGATCGGCTCGCAGCGAGCGCAGGCCGCGCGCCGGGCGGTGCGCTGATGGCCTGGCTGCTGCTCTCGGGCGCGATCCTCACCGAGGTCGCCGCGACGATGAGCCTCAAGCCCGCGACGGACGGCCGGAAGCGCTGGTACGTCGTGGTCGGAGTCGGCTACGTCGTCGCGTTCACGCTGCTGGCCGGGGCGCTCGCGCAGGGCATGCCGATCGGGGTGGCCTACGGGATCTGGGCGGCGGTCGGAGTCGCGCTGACCGCGGTGCTCGGCCGCTGGCTGTTCCAGGACCCGCTGACCTGGACGATGCTCGGCGGGATCGGCCTGATCATCGCCGGCGTGCTGCTGGTGGAGCTCGGGCACTGACCGGCCGAGTGCCGTCGCGGCGGGAGTCTCTCCACTCAGCGGCCGTCGCGGCGGGAGCGCGCCTCCTCAGCCGTCGTCGCGGCGGAAGCGCTTCGGCGTCACCGGTTGTCGCGGCGGTACCGCGCCTCGCGGCCGGCGATGTGGAGGCCGAGCCCGGTGACCGCGACCGCGAAGGCGACCAGCACGCCGATGAACGCGATCTCGTCGCCTGCTCCGACCGCCACGGCCGCGACGGCGAGCCCGATCAGCGCGAGGGCGAGCACCACGGCGCCGACGGTCTCGAGAGGGCTCCATGCGGTCATGGCTCCAGCGTGCGCTCGGAGCGGCGCGCGG